>DASUTC010000345.1 GCA_036374795.1 Herpetosiphonaceae bacterium | reverse complement strand
ATAAACTACTAACTCCTTGTCACACTGTCAGGAATGCGAAGGATACAAGATACCCAGCAAACCCGTGGTTATTTCTGGAGCCCACGATGGGATTCGAACCCATGACCTCGTCTTTACCAAAGACGTGCTCTACCTACTGAGCTACAAAGGCACCCACTCGTCCGAAGGATACTGTGGTGGGCCGGGCTGGATTCGAACCAGCGAAGGCGTACGCCAGCGGAGTTACAGTCCGCCCCATTTGGCCACTCTGGAACCGACCCACATGTTATCCTGGAGCCGACGGTCGGAATCGAACCGACAACCTACGGTTTACAAAACCGTTGCTCTGCCGATTGAGCTACGTCGGCGCTCTAAATACGCCGTCCTCGACAGCGAGGGCAAATATACCACGCTTCATCGAGCTTGTCAAACGCCAGTAGCAACTCTTTTTTTACAGCTCGATGGGAGGTTTGCCGTCCAGAAGTGGAAAGATTTTGATGCCGCCATCATTGCCCGATACCTGGCTTTAGGGTATGATAAGCACTAATGAGAGTGTGTGCGCGTATGAGCATGGGCAGGGGCAGGGTTTCCCAATGCGCTGTGGGGCCGGGGAGCTGCCCTTGGGGTTCGGGAAGTCCCCAAACATTCCTTTTGCTGATGCAGAATCGGCTGTTTCCCAAACATACACCTTGATTCTAGGCCAAGGAGGTGAGACTGGCTGAAGCGCCATCGACAAGTACATATGAATCCACCGTGACGCATCACAAAAGTAAAGAAACATTGGATAGCTAAAAAGAGTTTGTCTCTTCCATTTATGAGGTTTGCAAATGGCATTGCCGTCAAAGAATGAGCAAAAGCGTTGGGTCCGTGTTGATCTCCATATTCACACTCCCGCATCGGAAGATTACGCAGAGCCAGAAATCACCTTTCTCGATATTTTACGTGAGGCGGATCGGCGAGGCTTAGAGATGATTGCGTTCACCGACCATAATACGGTCGCCGGGTATGAACGCATGCAGCGAGAGGTGGAATTTTTAGAGCAGCTTGAGCGTACTCGCCGCGCGACACCTGCCGATCACCAGCAGCTCGATGAGTATTACCGGCTCCTCAGAAAAATCACGGTGCTTCCAGGCTTCGAGTTTACCTCGCACTATGGCGCGCATGTTCTCGGTATTTTCGCTCCTGCCACACCCATCGGCGTGATCGAAGCGACGCTGCTTCAGCTTGGCGTGGCCCCCGATAAGCTGAAGGCCGGCACGACGAGCGTGCCGGATACCGAGCACGTCACCGATTCGTACGAGATCATCGCGCGGGCCGGTGGAATTGTGATCGCGGCCCATGCCAACGGTCCCGCAGGCGTGATTACCGAGACGCTGCGGATGGGCACCAGCGGCCAGTCGCGGATCGCGGCAACACAAAGCCCGTTTCTCAATGCCCTGGAGTTCATCAACTTTTATACCGATCACGGTACGTTTACCAATCCGGCGTTCTACAACGGGAAGACCGAGCACTACGAGCGCGCGATGTTCTGCATTCAGGGCTCCGACGCCCACCGGGTGCGGCGCGCTCCCTCCGGCACCGATGCGACGCATAAGCACGGCATCGGCGATCGATATTTCGAGGCGCTGCTGCCGGAGGCCAGCTTTGCCGCGCTGCGCGAGCTGTTCCAAACGCAAAACTTCGACCATCTGCGGGTGCCGAAGCGCGATCAGAAGCAGTGGGAGATCGATCAACTGCGCTTCGGGCACTCGACCGAGCGCCAGATTTTGCGCAGCGTCACCGACAGCATCGATCTGCTGGTGCGCGATATCGCGGCGCTCAGCAATACCGGCGGCGGCACGCTGGTGATTGGCGCGATCGAGAGCGCGCCCGGCGAGGTGCAGGGCGTGGCCCGGCCAGAGCAGGTAGCGGCTCATCTGCGGTCGGCTGTGGAGCAGCAGATCGAGCCGGTGCCGACGCTTTCGCTTGAGCTGCTGCGCTACGAAGGCCAGGATGTTATTCGCGTCGAGGTCAGCGCGACCCAGTTGCCACCATATGTCACTCGCGAGGGCGCGATCTATGTGCGGCGCAACGCGCAGAGCGTCCCGGCGACGCGGGGCGAGATCGTGCAGCTTGCGCGGCGGGCGCTGGCGCAAGGAGCCACCTCGCCGCTCGATAACGGCCAGGATCTGGAGCTGCCGCGTTCGGGCGTCGAGATCGTCGATGCGCAGCGCCGCAACGGCGAGTGGCTCTACGAAATTCGTGATCTGCGTACCACGCCGGGCGTCTCGCGCGATCGGGCGCAGGGCTTGTGGCAGTATGCCATCGCGCGGCATGAAGATCTGCGCGAAGGCCGCATCGATATTTATTCGCAGATCAGATGGGCCGGGCGGCTGGGCCTGCTGCGCGCCTACCAGCAGGGCGGGCGTACAAAGTTCGATCTGGTGCATCGCGATGCCAACGGCGTGATCGATCATATCTTCTATGGCGTGAGCGATTGGGGCCTCAGCGAAGCCTGGAACGTGCTGCTCGGCGATCTGCGCTCAGGCGATGGCGATGCGGCGGATGGCGATGGCCCGGCGCTGGCCGATAAGCCGCGTGCCCTTAATAGCAGAGAGCCGCGTCCCAGTGTCGACGAGCGCGAGCGGATGCCGTTTGCGCTGCGCGTGGAGCCGCCGGAGCGGCTTATCGCGCCGGTTGTCGGCGATCCCTCCTTTGGCGACCGCCGCTGGCGCTGGCGGGGTCGCGGCGGCATCTGGGCGATCACCCGCGCCGCCTCCGGCGCTCCGCTCTTCGATATTGCGATGAAGCACGCCAACGGCGACTCGTTTGAAGAGTATCGAGGCGTGCTCCGTGAGAAGCTCTCGGATGCGTGGCTGCGCTTTATTCGCGTGCCGCGTCCGCGCACCGGCATCGAGGTCGTCAGCGATGTGCTTGACGACGAGGGTGTGCGCCGGATTGCGTTCCGCGATCTGCGGAACGGCGAGATCAGCGCGCCCTGGCGGGCCGAAGAACTCAAGGAAGGCTCGGTGCGCGAGTATGCCGCGCGGATGCATATCGTCGATAAGGCGCTCGACGAACGCACAGTGCGCTGGTGGGGCAACCTCGGCTACATGCGTCCGATGCGCTCCCAGGTCGATCTGGTTTACCGCGACGAAGACGGCGTGGATCATATCTACTATGCTGCGCGACGTGAAGAGCTGCGCGACGAGTGGGCGCAGTTGCTGGCGCAGTGGCCCGACGAGAGCGGTGAGGGTATGGCCGCGACGACTGTGGGCGAGCGCGAGCCGTATCAGCGATCCGCGCCGATCAGGACCGGCAGCATCGGCGCGCGCGGCTATGCTGGCAAGGCTCGGATATTCTCGCCGCCGCCGTGGAGTCGCGCCGCGCAGATGGGAGCCGCATCGGCAGCGGCCCGTGAGCGGCACGGCAGCCAGCCGCCGCTGGAGCCGGACGCGCCCGACGATCCGGATCTTGGACAGTGGGCAGATCCCGCATCGTCTGATGAGTCGATCGATCATGTCGATGTCGCGGGCTTCGATCAGGATGAGGCAGCGCGCTGACGATGGCCGTCGTGATCTATGACGAACGCTAGACGCTATCCGGTGATCGTGGGCGTGAGCGGCGCAAGCGGGGCGCTGCTGGCGAGCCGCGCGATCGAGCGCCTGCTGGCGCTCCAGCAGCCGATCGAGTTGGTGAGCACGCCGTCGTCGCGGATCGTGTGGAAGCAGGAGACTGGCACAAGCTGGGCCGACGCCGTGCGGCGCTGGCAGGAGACGGGCCTTGTCGCCGAGCATCATCCCAACAACCAGGCCGCGACGATCGCCAGCGGCTCGTATCCCGTGCAGGGCATGCTGATCATCCCCTGCTCGATGGGCACCGTCGCGGCGCTGGCGGCGGGCTTTGCGACGAATCTGCTGCTGCGTGCCGCCGATGTCACTCAGAAGGAGAGTCGGCGGCTGGTGATCGTTCCCCGCGAGACGCCGCTCTCGGTGGTCCATCTGCAAAATCTGCTGGCTCTGGCGCAGCGCGGCATTCGCATCGTGCCGCCGATGCCGAACTTCTACCAGCGCCCGACGACTGTCGACGAGGTTGTGGATTTCGTCGCGGCGCGGGCGCTCGTCGCGCTGGGCGTCGCCGATGAGCTGGATCAGTCGCAGCAGTGGGCGGGGATTGAGCTGGATTAGTCAAGAGCCAGGAACCGGGTGCCCATGCCCAGAGGGCACCCGCCTGGCACCCGGCGCTCCAAGGGCTGAAAACTCGAAACGTTGAACGCGAAACTCGAAGCTCGGAACTTGGAACTTGGAACTCGAAATGGTGAGCCTGGATATAGATTGTGGCTGTCACGACGATAACTAGCGCTGTCGATCTGCCGCATCCGCCGGAGGCCGTCTGGAGTTGGACGACGGATCTGCGCTACGTCAACGCGATCTGCTATCCGCTGCTTGAGATTCGTTATGACCTGAGCGATCCGCCCTGGCTCTACGACGCAGCCGTGATCCCGGTCGAGATGCGGATCGCCGGAGTGCATGCCGACTGGGCCACGATGTATATTCGGACGTGGCAGCCATATGCGCTGTTTATCGACGAAGGAATCGCCGATGGGCAGCGCCGGTGGCGGCACGAGCACGCTTATCTGCCGATCGACGGCGGCACGCGCTACGTCGACCGGCTGACGGTCGACGTCGGGCCAGCCCTGTCGTCGGGCGGGCTGATGATCGCGCTGTTCCTGAAGTGGCGGCAGCGCAACCTGCGCCGCCTGCTGAGTCGCGCTACGATCAAGCCATAGTGCTACCCGCGCGGCATGGGTGGAGCTGCAATCATCGCGCTCTGCGCCACTGCGATCGGTAGCCGAACGATAGATGCATGAGGACAGCCTTGTCTGTTTTACCGCCATTAGAGCAAAAACCAACCTACGTCAACCGCATGTTCTCCGCGATTGCGGCGCGCTACGACCTGATGAATCGGCTGATGACCTTTGGGCTGGATCAGGGCTGGCGGCGCTTCGCCGTGGCCCAGGTGACATCGAAGCACTGGCTTGGGCAGCGGCGCGCCCTGGATGTGGCGACCGGGACCGGCGACTTTCTGCCGATCCTGCACACCGCGATGCCGGATGCGCTGGTCGTCGGGGCGGATTTCTGCCTGCCGATGATGCAGGCGGGTCAGAGCAAAGTCGAGGCCACGGCGGGACGCAGCGCGTACGTGGGCGGCGATGCGCTGCATTTGCCGTTTCCAGACGATTCGTTTGACGCGATCACCACGGGCTTTGGCATGCGCAACGTGGCCGATCTGATGGGCGCGCTGCGCGAGATGCACCGCGTGGCAAAGCCGGGCGGGCGGATGGTCTGCCTGGAGGTGGCGCGGCCCCGCGATCCGCTGATGCGCCTGGGCCATCGGCTGTATTTTACGCGCGTCGTGCCGCTGATCGGGGCGATCGTCGGCGGCAACAGCGAGGCGTATACTTACCTGCCACAGTCCGCCGACCAATTCCCGCCGCCGGAGCATCTGCGCGATCTGCTCAAAGCGGCTGGCTGGCGGCGTGTGCGCTACAAGCTGCTGGGCTTCGGCGCGGTCGCGGTGCATGTTGCCGAGAAGTAGCACGGCTCCGGCGATGCTGCGATCGGATATGGGCGACGGCATTGGAGCGCCGCTCCTTGCTATAGTGTATAGTAATCATCAGTGTTCGATTGGAAGCAGACGGATCATTGCATAAAGATGGGGGAGCAGGATGATCACAGTTGAGCGCAAACGAAACCTGGACCTGCCCGCCGAGCGTGTTCGCGCTGTGCTGTCGGATGTCGAGCAGATGCAACGCCTGATGCCACGGGCGGAGCGCGTGGAAGTGCTGTCGCAGAACGAAAACCGGGCGCGGCTCGCGGTAACGCTGCGCTTCGGCAGATTCGGCACGCAGCGTGTCGAAGGCGAGGCGCGGCTGCTGGACGACGGCGTGCGATTCGTAGCGGTGCAGCCGATGGAGATCGACGCGCGCTGGACGATCGTGTCCTACGAAGCCGGGACGGAGGCAGTGGTGCGGGTGATGACCGCGATGCCCAGAGTGCTGGGCGCGTTCGCGCGGCTGATTCCACATCGCGTGCTTGAGGAGCGCATCGGCGTCGAGCTTGAGGCGGCGCTGGATGCGCTTGAGGCGGCGGGGAAGGAGCAGACGCCGGACAAAGAGCAGGCGCTGGGCAAGCAATAGATGCAGGAGGCGCTCGCTCCCGTACAAGCCAGCACAGATCAAGAAGGGCGTAGCACAGGCTACGCCCTCCATCGCGCCGTATTGAATGCGAGAGCTTAGCGGCGGCGCGATGCGTCGACGAACTCCGGTCGCTCGACGCCGACAAAGCCGAAGTAGGCCGCGGCCAGCGCCGTCAGCGCGTGCAAGATGACGTCAGCGCCATGAATCGGAATCAGCCCGAAGGTCGTGCGAATGGCATCGACCGGGATCAGGCCCAGGATCGTCAGCAGGCCATAGAAGATCGCCAGGCCACGGGCAAACGCGACCGAGCCGCTGAAGCTGCGGTACGAGAAGATGCCCCAGGCGCCGATCGCCAGGTGGACGAGGTTATGCAGCACGTTGATCGGGAACAGGCCCAGCAAATTACCTGCGAAGGCGTCAACTGCGAGATCAGGCCCGGTATAGGCAGAAAGCAGGGGAGGAACGAATCCCAGGAGGCCAACGAGTAGATAAACGATTCCGGCGATGAGCGCGAAATATCGAGTTCCCATACCTTCCGCTCCTTGATGTTGATCGTAGATAGCCCTTGTGCTAATCTAGTCGAGCACTACCTAAGCAACTTGTATGCCAGCTTCAAGCGTTCAAAGGTCTGCTCTGTCCCAATGATCGGCCCGTATTCACTGTTTCATCTCAGGCTATGCTCGATCCGCTGCGTCTAGCGCTCAGCCTTGGTTTCAGCGCGCTGATCGGCGCTCTCGGCTACTGGCGGCACTCGCTGACGCTCAGCGGCTGGCTCGGCGCGATCGTCGTCGGGACGGCGGCGGCTGGGCTGGGCGGCTGGCTCTGGGGCGCGCTGGTCGTCGTCTTCTTCGTCACATCGTCGGCGCTCTCCCACTGGCGACGAGCGGCCAAGGAGCGGGTCGCCGCCGATAAATTCGCCAAAACCGAGCGGCGCGACTGGGCGCAGACGATGGCGAACGGCGGCGTGGTTGCGCTGCTGGCGCTGGCGTACGCGCTCGATCCGCAGCCGCTCTGGTTTGCCGCCGCGCTGGGCGTGCTGGCGACCGTGACAGCCGATACCTGGGCGACCGAGGTGGGCACGCTGAGCCGCGCCGCGCCGCGCCTGATCACGACTGGTCAGATCGTCAGCGCGGGCACATCGGGCGGTATAACGTCGCTGGGTCTGAGCGCGACACTGGCGGGCGCGCTGACGATCGGCGTAGCGGCGTACGCGATAGCCTGGCTGCTGGGCGAGCCGCAGCGTACGTGGACGATCCTGGCGGCGCTCGGCGGTGGCGTGGCGGGCGCGCTCGTCGATAGTTTCCTCGGCGCAACGGTCCAGGCGATGCGCTGGTGTCCGCGCTGCCGCGTCGAGACTGAGCGGACGATCCATCGCTGCGACACCACCACGGAGCATCTGCGCGGCTGGTCCTGGCTCGACAACGACTGGGTCAATCTGCTGTCGTCGTGTGTGGGCGGGCTGCTCGGCGCGGTGATCTGGGCCGCGCTGGCGCGCTAGCTGACGAAAGAACCAAGAACCGGGTGTCACGCGGGTGCCAGACCGGGCGCTCTTTGGGCATGGGTGCCCGGAGTGAGGGCCGCAACTCACAACCTTGAACGCGAAACCCGGATGTTTCCCGAACATCTTCCCTGATTCTGCGCGATCCAGCGGAGCAGACGATCGATCCTATCAGACCGCAGCCTTTGACAGCGCTATCGCGCTCGCGTACAATCGCCACGCAAACGAGTTGTTACTGGAGAGATTATTCATGCGTGCCTACCTCGTCGTGGTTCGTCCGCAGCAGCCGACCGACGATCGACACCTGATCGCCGCCGCTCATGCCGCGCTGGGCCTGGATCTGCACAGCGCCTACGAAGAGCGGCGCTACCTGCTCAGCGGCAGCCTGGATGACACAACGGTTGAGCGCCTCGCTACCGAATTACTCACCGATCCGATCATTTCGACGGCGCATGTGTTTGCTCTGAATGCGCTGGAGCCGACCGACGCGAGCGCCACCTGGGCGATCGACGTGGCATATCGGCCCGGCGTCACCGATAACGAAGGCGAAAGCGTGCGCATCGGCGCACAGCGCGCTGGGCTGAGCGGCCTAACAGCCGTGCGGACGCTGCGACGGGTCTATCTGCGCGGCGAGCTGGCCTACGATGCGATCGAAGAGCTGGCCTACGAGCTGCTGGCGAACGATCTGGTCGAGGCGGCGCTGATCTCGCTGCCTGACGATACATCCGCGAGCGCTGCGTTCTACAATAAGCTGATCGAACCGCCAGCGCCGCAGGCACCGCGTATCGCGACCGTGCCGCTGCACGAAGCCGACGATGCCGAGCTGATGCGCATCAGCCGTGATGGCGTGCTGGCGCTCGATCTGCACGAGATGCAGGCGATCCAGTCGTACTTCAACAACGCGGGCCGCGCCCCGACCGACGGCGAGCTTGAGACGCTGGCTCAGACATGGTCGGAGCACTGCTCGCACAAGACCTTCAGGGCGCGCATCGCCTACCGCGAGACTGAGGGCGGCGACCTGGACACGCCCGCGATCCCAGAGACGATCGACGGCCTGCTGAAAACGTTTTTTATCGCCGAGACGCGGCGGATCGATCCGCCCTGGCTGCTGTCGGCGTTCGTGGACAACGCGGGTATCGTCGAGATCGGCGGCGATGCCGTCTCATTCAAGGTCGAGACGCACAATCATCCGTCGGCGCTTGAGCCCTTCGGCGGCGCGAATACCGGCGTCGGCGGCGTGGTGCGCGATATTCTGGGCGTGTCGGGCCAGCCGATCGCCAACATCGACGTGCTCTGCTTCGGGCCGCAGGAGATGCCCCACGACGCGCTGCCTGAGGGCGTGCTTCATCCTCAGCGCATCGCCGAGGGCGTGGTGGCGGGCGTGCGCGACTACGGCAACAAGCTGGGTATTCCCACCGTCGCGGGGGCGGTGCTCTACGACGAGGGCTACACGCGCAATCCGCTGGTCTTCTGCGGCACCGTCGGTCTTTCGCGTCCTGAGCAGCATGTCACGGGCGCGCAGCCGGGCGATGCGGTGGTGGTGATCGGCGGGCGCACCGGGCGTGATGGTATCCACGGCGCGACCTTCTCCAGCGAGGAGCTGACGCACCAGACGGCGGAGCTGGTCGGCGCGGCGGTGCAGATCGGCGATCCGATCACCGAGAAGCGCGTGATCGACGTGGTGCTGCAAGCGCGCGATGCGCGGCTCTACCGCGCGATCACCGACTGTGGCGCGGGCGGCCTGTCGTCGGCGGTGGGCGAGATGGGCGAGAAGACCGGCGTGCGCGTCGAGCTGGAGGACGTGCCCTTGAAGTATGCCGGGTTGCAGCCGTGGGAGATCTGGATCAGCGAGGCGCAGGAGCGCATGGTGCTGGCGGTGCCGCCGCAGAATCTCGCGGCGTTTCTCGATCTTTGCCGCGCCGAGGATGTGGAGGCGACGGTGATCGGCCATTTCAGCGACGATCGACGGCTCCAGGTAACGTATCGCGGCCATATGCTGGTCGATCTTCAGATGGAGTTTCTGCACGACGGCCGTCCGCAGCGACAGATGGAGGCGATCTGGTCGCCGCCCGCGATCGAGACGCCGCCCGCGCCCGACTCGCGTCCGGCGGCGCTGCGCTCGGCGCTGCTTGCGCTGCTGGCGCATCCAAACATCGCCACCAAGGAGCCAATCGTCCGCACCTACGATCATCTGGTGCAGGGCCGCACCGTGCAGGGGCCGCTCGGCGGCGTCGCGGGCGATGCGCCGATGGATGCGGCGGTGCTCCAGCCGCGTCACAGCCAGCCGACCGGCGTGGCGATCGGCTGTGGGGTCAATCCGCGCTATGGCCTGATCGATTCCTACTGGATGGCGCTGGCCTGCTGCGATGAGGCGCTGCGTAACGTCGTGGCGGTCGGCGGCGATCCCTACCGCACGTCGCTGCTGGACAACTTCTGCTGGGGCGATCCGCGCGAGCCGGATCGGCTGGGCGGGCTGGTGCGCGCCGCCGTGGGCTGCCGGGATGTCGCGCAGGTCTGGAGCACGCCGTTTATTTCCGGCAAAGACTCGCTCAACAACGAGTATCGCGACGCTAGCGGAGAGCGCGTGCCGATCCCGCCGACGCTGCTGATCTCGGCGCTGGCGGTGGTGCCGGACGTGGCGCGGACGGTGACGAGCGATCTCAAAGAGTCCGGCAATCTGGTCTATCTTGTCGGGCGGACGCGCAACGAGCTTGGCGGCTCGCACTACCTGCTGCTGAAGGATCGGCTGGGCACGACCGTGCCGCGCGTCGATCTGATCCAGGCGCGGCGTACCTTCCGCGCGCTGCACGCGGCGATCAAGGCCGGTCTGATCCGGTCGTGCCATGATCTCAGCGAGGGCGGGCTGGCCGTGGCGGCGGCTGAGATGATGATCGGCGGAGGGCTGGGCCTGGATCTCGATCTGGCGGCGATGATCGCCGACGAGGATTGTGCCGACGATGCGGTGCTGCTCTTCAGCGAAACGCCCTCGCGCTTCCTGGTCGAGGTCCGGTCGGCGGACAGCGCGGCGTTCGGCGATCTGATGGGAGGCGTCGAGGTCCGGCTGCTGGGCTACATCTCCGACGAGCCGGTGCTGCGCGTCGAGGGGCTGCGCGGCGATGCGGTGCTGCGCGAGCCGATCGCGGCGCTCAAAGCGGCCTGGCAGCAGCCGCCGACCGGAGCGGCGCTGAAAGCATGAGCGATATGAGCGAGACAACCTGGTCGGCGGTAGAATTTACGCAGGCTGCGGCGCAAATGCTGGCAGCGCAGCCCGACGTTGAAGTGATCGGCATCGGCGATCTGACGCTCAGCCTGCGGATTCGTGGTCGTGAGGTCGTCGGCGATCTCGCCAGCTTCTACAACGTGTACCGCGGCTCGCCCGATCGGCTGGAGGAGGTCTGGCTGCTGCTGGCGGATGCGCTGCTGGACCAGCCCGTCGATCGCAGCGAGGACGATCCCGATACGCTGCTGGGCCGCGTCATGCCGATGCTCAAGCCCCTAGCCCTGCTCAGCGAGCTGCGGGCGCAAAACGTGCCGCTGGTCGTCTACCGTCCGCTGGTCGGCGATCTGATGGTCACGTATGTGATCGACGAGGGCCAGAGCGTCGTCTTTCTGAACGAGGAGCATCTGGCAAAGTGGGGCGTGCGCGAGGCGATGCTGTATCGTCAGGCGCTCGCCAACCTGCGGGCCAGGCCGTGGCAGCCCTATCCCGGCGTGATGGGCACCGGCAAAGGCGCGCTGCTGATCCTCAACGGACGCGACGGCTTCGACGCGACGCGGCTGCTCCTGACCGAGTTGTTTGCGGAGTTTGCCGCGCGAACACCGGGCCGTATGGTTTTTGGCGTGCCCAACCGCGACTTTTTGATCGCGTTCTCCGACGCCGACGAGCGGGTGTTCAATCAGGTGCGAGCGCAGATCGAGGTGGACGCGCGGACTCAGGCGCATCCGCTGACCGATCAACTGCTGACGCTGGTCGATGGACACCTGCAACTGTACAGCGCCGATGCCTGATACTCCCCCTTGGCTGTGAGCCTACAGCCCTCGCGGCATCGACGGCAGATGATGATGCGGCAGGTCGGCTAGCGAATGATCGGCCCCGGCCTGTCGGCGCACTGAGAAGATCGACGATATCAGCTTGTACCATGCGTAGAGGCGGCTATCTCCGCCAGTGATCGCGGATTTTAGGCGCTGAGCGGCGGAAGCGTTCCCGCCGCGATGCAGCCATCGCGTATTGTCGCGCACGTTACCGAATGTGGTTCGCGACACGTCTTTGTTGTTTGCAGGAGCCGCCCATGTCCATCTTGCTGGTGCTGATCATAATCGTGAGCTACGGCTTAGCGCTGTTCTTACTGTGGCGGGATGGCTCGCTGCGCTATCTCCTGATGTTGTTCGCGGGGCACGTCGTGATGCTGCTGATGCCGCTGTGGCAGCGCATCTATCAGGTCGCGCCGATGGAGGGCGCTGGATTGTCGCTCCTGGGTCGCTTCACGATCCCGTGGGCGCTGCTGCTCGGCGGCGGGCCGCTGCTGGCGCTGCCGCCGCTGATCTTCTACTATGGGCTGCGGCACCGCTGGTGGCCTCGGCACTACGTCGCGATCTGGAGCGCCTACGTCGTCTTTGTGATGTACTTTCTGTTTATTGAGGCGGTGCTGGTACGCAACGAGGCGCTGATCTTTTCCGATACGCTGCTGGTTGCGGAGACGCCGATTCCGGCTGAGATCTTGCAATCGGTGCTGCTCGGCGGCGTGAGCCTGGGCATGGCCTATACGCTGGTCAGCACGCGCCATTACGCGCTGCAAGTGGCGGTCCTGCCGCTGCTGCTGTCGGGCCTGGTGTCGGCGCTGCTCTTCTTGGGTATTTTCGCCAGCCCGCTCTGGGTGACGGGCTTGCTCGAACAAGAGGGCCTGATCGTCGTGGGCGGCGCGCTGGTCAGTCTGGGGCTGGTGCTCTGGGGTGTTCATCTTCTGGCAAGTGGTCTTCACGCGGGGCGGAGGCAACAATTTAGGTGGCGGTAGTGTGCCGTCAGGCCGGGGGTATGGGGGTGCTCCCCATCATTTCTTTCCCCAGCCTGCCGGAGAACAAAGAACAACGAAACCGGGTGCCATGCGGGTGCCTTAGGACATGGGCACCCGGCAAAAGAACAAAGAACAAAAAGCAGAGAGCAAAGGGGAAACGTGGAACTCGCAACGTGGAACTCGCAACGTGGAACAAAGAACAAAAGGATGGGAGAAGGTTTCTAAAATTTTCCTCTGATGCTGAATTGCATGAACGCTTTCCCCCAAAGGTTCTGTGATTCTGCACCAGCGCAGTTGAGACAATGTATGCGTCCTGAAGACATTCTGATCTTATACAGCTTCAATAGTCTGCGCACGATTGCCCGCATACGCGAGTATCCCTTCGGCTCGCTACGCCGGGCGGAGTTGATTCCGGCGCTAGCCGAGCGCCTGTTTGATCCCGATGAAATTCAACAGCTTCTAGAGCGGCTTTCGGAGCGCGAGCGAGCCGTGCTGGATGTCGTGGCGCACGCGGGCGGACGCCTGGCAACCGATGATCTGGCGCATCTGCTGCTGGAGCAAGGCCTGGTGGAGAGCGTCGGCCCTGCGCGTCCGCGCGAGACGATCGATCGGATTCAGCCGAGCACACAGCGCTTCGATGAGCTCTGCGCGCGGCTGACGGCGTATGGGCTGCTCTTCTCCGAGCCGAAGGCGGGCGGCACCCTGGCGGGTCCGCACGATCTCTCGCCGGGGCAGGTCTTGTTCGTGCCCGGCCCGGTCTTCGAGGTGCTGCGGCGGCGGGCGCATCTTCCGGCGCAGCACACATCTCCTGTAGCCGAGGCATCGCGCGGCCAGCGTCAGGCGGCGGCAGCCGACGTGCAGATCCGTGGGCGGCTGATCGTCCAGCCGTCATATCAGGTGTTGGTGCTGCCGCCGCTTGACGAGCTAACGCTCCAGCGCCTGGGCGAGATCGCCGAGACAGTGCGCGTTGCCGAGGTGGCCGAGTTCAAGCTGACGCAGGCGGCGCTCTTCGAGGCGGTGCAGCGCGGTACGACGGTGGCCGAGGTGATCGCCTTTTTGGAGCAACGGAGCGAGCAGCCGCTGCCGCAAAATATCCGCTACACGCTCGGCTCATGGGCACGAGTCTTTGAGCAGGTGCGGATCTACGATGATACCGCTCTGGTCGAGGGTTCCGCCGAGCTGCTGGACCGCTTGCAGACCGCGCCGACGCTGGCCCCGCTGGTGATTCGGCGGCTGAGCCCGGAGCGCCTCCTGCTCCGGCAGGCCACGGCGGTGGAGCAGGCGCTCGCGGCGCTCGACGAGCTACCGCTGGTGCTGCGCTACGACGCGCCGCCCTCACGCGCGCAGTTCTCAGTCGCCGCCGATGGCACGCTGACGCCGACTACCGCCGATCTGCTGCTTCCGTCCCGTCTGCGTCGTGTGGCCGAGCCGCTGGCCGATGGGCGCTTTCGGCTCACGCCCGATCGGGTGCGTTCGGCGGTGGCGGCTGCTCCCGATGGGCTGACCGGCGTGCTCAAGTGGCTGCGGAGCAACGGCGACGAGCTACCTAGCGATTTGCTGGCGCGGCTCAGGATCTGGGCGCTGCCCAAGGATGCCGTCGCGCTTGAGCAGCCGCTGCTGCTGCGCCTGCCGCCGGAGCTGCTCGCCGATCTGCGGGCGATCCCGGAGCTTGCGCCGCTGCTTACCAACGAGTATCGCCCCGACTCGTCCGTGGTGCATGTGATGCCCCGCGACCGCGAGCGTCTGCTTGCGGTCTTGAGCACGCTGGACATCGTGGTGCCGCGCCCCGCCGACGAGACGTAGCGGCGGAGAACCGGGTGCCAGACCCAAGGGGTACCCCGGCGCACCAAGAACCGGGTGCCCACGCCGGGCACCCGCATGGCACCCGGCGTAGTGAGGGCCTGGAAGCTCGAAACTTGGACCTTGAAGTTGGAACTCGAAACGCTAGACAAAGAAAAACGCATGTGCTATACTCCTGGGCAAAGTAGTACATAGGTTCGAGTGGCTACGTTTGTAAGGAGTGCAGCCCCATGTTTCAGCGCCTCGATCAACTGCGAACCGGGTCCCTTTACATTGTTACGGGTCAAGCAGGCGCAGGCAAGTCTCACCTCGCAGCCAGCGCGCGGCGGAGCGGCACCGTCTGGGTGCTCGACACCGAGGGCGCGTCGCAAAATCTGATCGGCAAGCCCGGCATCCATCCCGATATTCAAGCCGTGCAAAGCCTCTCGCTGCGCCAGCTCCTCGACGCCATGCGCGAGGTCAAGCGCATCGGCAAGCCCGGCGATACGGTCATCCTCGATAGTGTTTCCAAAGTGCTCCAGGCGATGCGCTCGTATGCGCAGCAGCGGGCGGGCGCTGAAACCGATCGCAAGGCATCGCTCTCCTACGACGAGCACGCTTCTGTCAACCGCAATATGCAGGCGATCTACACGGGCCTGACCGAGCTGAAGCACGCGGGCTTCCACGTGCTGATCATCGGCCACCTGGCGAAGAAGTACCAGACCAACGGCAGCTCGCTCTCCGATGTGGGGCTGCGCGTGCTAGCCGACGAGCAGATCACCTACGAGGCCGACGCCGTACTGCTGGTCGAGCGCAACGGGGCCAAGCGCTCGGTGACACCGATCATCAAGCCGCCCCGGCAGCGCCATTTGCAGCTCAACCAGGAGTATCCGGCGACGCTTGCCACGCTCTACCCCGATCAGGCGGTCGAGGAGGCGGCTGGCGCAGAGGCGGCGGAGGCTCCGAGCAATGTTTCGCAGTTCCCCAGCGAAGAGGCGCGATCCAGCACGGCTCCTAAAAGCCCCCGCGATGCCGAGCGGCGCTTCTACGCCCGGTACGGCGCGATCATCGGCGGCACCACCTGGGAGAGCGTCGAGGCGTTCTTAGGCTATCCCTCGGAGAAGCCCAAGACGGTCGAAGATTGGGTCGAGGTTGCCGGAGAGGTCAAGGCCAAGATCGGCGATGCCGAGCTGGCGGCCTGAGCAGGATCGCATGAGCCTACAATCAGCGCAGCCCGACGGATGATGCGACGGCGTCGATCCGGCGGGCTGTGTGTTTGCCCGTATACACACGATTCAGCGATCTCCTCTATAATGTGCTGTCCATAACTTTTTCTAAACCATCAGTCACACATGGCACGTGAGAGGGACACGACATGGGCGGATTCATTCCCTGGCGCACGATCGATCTGCACCTCAGTAGCATCCGATCAATCTGGATCAGCACGACACAGCCAGACGGGCGGCCACACGCCGCGCCGGTCTGGTACTGCTGGGACGGCCTGCATATTTACTTTGTCACCGGCAGAGCGACGCAAAAGGCCAAAAATCTGGCGCATCAGCCGTGGACGATCGTACATGCAGGCGATGGCGATGATGTGATCATCCTCGAAGGCAGCGCTGCTATCGTCACCAATCCCAAGGAACAGCAGCGGGTCAACGCCGCCTACATGGAGAAATATGTCGATCCGCGCAGCGGCGCAAGGGCGACGATCTTCAATCCCGGCGATGATCTGTATCGCGTGACTGTCGAGCGGGTGATGGCCTGGCAGTATGGCATCGAGGCCACCCGCACCGAATGGTGCTTCACCCCGGAGCTATAGTCCGCATCCAGGCATAGCAACCTGGCGTCTCGTGCCCCCCACGAGCGCCTCATGTTTCCAAACCCGGCCCGACATCGGCAAAGACCCGGCGATTGCTGCGCTGTCATGCCAGCCAAGCGTCACGAGGCTGTGGAGCGCTACAGCATCAGCGCCGCCGCGCCTAGCACGCCCACTTTATCGGCGAGCTGCGCAAGCTGGACGGGCGTGTCGCGGTAGGGCGGCATCGCACGCTCGTTAATCATCCGAAGCATGTGCGGCTCCAGCAGGTCCATGCTTTTAGTAACGCCGCCGCCGAGCGCGATGCGTTCGGGCGCGAAGAGATGGAACAGGTTGACCAGGCCGACGCCGATCAGCTCGCCTTCGCGCTCCATCAGCGTTTGGGCCAGCCGATCGCCCTGAGCGGCGGCGGCGGCAATGTGTCGCCCTTCGACCGGCTCCGCGCCCGCGATCTCGGCGATCAGCGAGCGACGACCAGCCACCTGCTCTTCTCGGAGCGCCCCGACGGCGACGCGGGCCAGCGCGGTGCCGGAGGCCATCGACTCCCAGCAGCCATAGTTGCCGCAGCCACAGAGCGGCCCGTCGGTCTGAATCGTCATATGGCCGACCTCGCCCGCGATACCTTTACGGCCCAGCAAGAGCTTGCTATCGGCGATCACGCCGCCGCCGATGCCGGTGCTGATTGTGACGTAGATGAAGTGCTGGCAGCCGCGCCCGCAGCCAAAGCGCCACTCGCCCAGCGCCGCGACATTCGCATCGTTGCCAACCTCAACCGGCAGCCCGGTGCGCTCGCTCAGAATCGCTTTGATGGGCACGTTGATCCAGCCGGGAAGATTAGGCGCTTCCAGCACCACGCCCGCGAAGGGATCGATCGGGCCGGGCGTGCCGACCCCTACGCCGATGATCTCGGAGCGGCTGGTGTCGCCGGTGACGGTAGTGATCAAGCTCTCGATCTGGGCCAGCACTCCCGCAGGCCCGCTCTCGGCGGCGGTTTCTGCTCGTTCGTATGCGAAGATCTGGCCGTCGCGGTCGATCCTGACCGCGCGCACCTGTGTTCCGCCCAGGTCAACGCCAATGACATACTTCATGAAGCTCTATCCTTATAGCTGTAGCCAGGCCTGGTTGTATCGCGCTACGCTATTATACGGGCAAAGAACAAACGGAGAACAAAGAACAACGAAACAAAGCACAACGGAGCAGCGGACTAACTCGCTTGTCCGCTTGATCCCCGGTTCGCTTGTTCCCCTGCCCGCTGTTGCCGCTGCCAGGGCACTATGCTATACTTGCCGCCATTCAATTCCGCAGTGCTGCTTGATTCCGGTCATGGATACAGGAATCGTGTGTCCGCCGGAGGATCGTCCAGCAAGCATCTTGCATGTTGAACGGAGTTGCTATGCAGTTGCGGCATGCCGCCCGCACCGATGTCGGCAAGACGCGCGATCACAACGAAGATAGTTACGGCATGGAGGCTGGTGGGGAGCGTGCCGCAGCAGGTGCGCTCTTTGTCGTATGTGATGGCATTGGAGGCTATGCCAGCGGCGAGGTCGCCAGCGATCTTGCGGTCAAGACGATCATCGATCGGTTCTATGCAGGAGCCGATCAACCGCCGGAGGTCGCGCTCAGCGCGGCGTTTCAAGAGGCTAATCGGGTCGTCTTTAATCAGGGCGGCGGCAAGATGGGCACGACTGGCGTCGCGGCGCAGTTCCGCGACGATGTCGCGGTGATCGCCAATGTCGGCGATTGTCGCGCGTATCTGATCCGCAGCGGCAAGGCTCGCCAGATCACGCACGATCACTCGTTCGTCGCCGAGCAGGTGGCGGCGGGGATGCTGACGGCAGAGCAGGCGCGCGAAAGCTCCTACCGCCACATTATCACACGGGCCATCGGCCACCGCCCGGAGATCGAGGTCGATACGTTTCGCGAGCCGCTGCTCCAGGGCGATGTGGTGGTGCTATGCAGCGACGGCCTGCATGGTCAGGTCGAGCCGGATGAGATCGCGCTGGCTGTCACCAAGGTGCCGCTCGACGATGCCTGTCGCGGCCTGGTGAAGCTGGCAAACGAGCGCGGCGGTCCCGACAATATCACGATCATCGCGGTTGAAGTCGTCGCGCTCACGTTCCGGCCCGATGTGCCCTACGGCCAGCAAGAAGCGCCCGCCAGCTCGGTGGCGAAGACTGTGCGGCTCGTCCCAGAAGAGCCCGTCGAGCAAGGAACTGCGCGGCTGGATCGTACCGCGCCAGCGCAGGAGGTCTACGGCCCACCGCCGCTGGTCGATCGGCGTACCGGCGTCGAGCGGCGCGCGGCGCAGCGCGCGGCGGCTGCGGAGCGGCGCGCGGCGCAGCCAGCGCCAGCGGCGGCACGCTCCGGCCCTAATCCAGCACGATCGTTCATCTTCTGGCTGATCGGCCTGCTGCTGATCGGCGCGATCATCGTCGGCGCGTACACGATGGTCGTGTTGAACGCGGGCGGGCAGCCAAACCAGCCGGTCAACCCCGGCCCGACGCTCACGCCTCTGGTCCAGCGCACCACCACGCCGGTGCAGCCGACGTTCGTGCCCACCAGCAGCGCGACGACGGCTCCCTGAGCGTAGCAATCGATACATCCTAGGCGGCTCTTTCACGAAGGTGAGAGGGCCGTCATGGTATAATGCGCACAGATATTCGAGTGTACACATGGGGGATGAGATGCCGATTCGCGTGCTGGAGACGGACGTTGCAGCAAAGATCGCCGCCGGTGAGGTCGTCGAGCGGCCCGCATCCGTGGTCAAAGAGCTGGTCGAGAACGCGATCGATGCGGGCGCGACAGAGATTCGGGTCGAGATTCGCAGCGGCGGTCAGCGTGAGATTCGGGTGATCGACAACGGCTGCGGTATTCCCGCCGATGAGGTCGAGCTAGCCTTTCAGCGCCACGCGACCTCCAAGCTGCTGACGGCAGACGATCTCTTCGATGTGCATACGCTCGGTTTTCGCGGCGAGGCGCTGCCGTCGATCGCCACCGTAGCCCAGGTGGTCTGTATGACGCGCACCGCAGACGCGCCCAGCGGCGTCGAGCTACGGATCGCGGGCGGCGAGATCCAGAGCCGCACGCCCTGCGGCGGCTCGCCCGGCACAACCTTCATCATCAAAAATCTTTTCTACAACACCCCGGCCCGCCTGAAGTTTATGCGCTCCGAGGCAACCGAGTCGTCGCAGATCAGCTCGGTCGTCGAGCATTACGCGCTGGCCTATCCCGAAATCCGCTGGACGCTGATGGTCGATGGGCGGCTTGGCTTGCAGACGCCCGGATCAGGCCAGCTACTCGATGCCCTGATGGAGCTGTACGGCCTGGATATTGCCCGCCAGCTGATCACCGTGGACGCCGAGGACGGCGAGGGCGAGAGCTATACCACCGTGCGCGGCTTTGTCAGCCAGCCGTCGCTGAGCCGCTCCGGGCGCACATCGATTCATCTCTTCGTCAACAAGCGCTGGGTCAGGGCGAGCGGCCCGCTGGTCTATGTGATCGAGGAGGCGTATCAAAACCTGCTGATGAAGGGTCGGCATCCGCTGGCCGTGCTCAATATCGAGGTCGATCCGGGCGCGGTCGATGTGAATGTCCACCCGACCAAGGCCGAGGTCAAGTTTGTGCATCAGCCGCAGGTCCACGCGCTGATCGGGCGCGCGGTGCGTACGGCGCTGGCGGAGCAGACGGGTATTCAGGATCTGCTGATGCCCGGCGCGCGGCCCGCCGAGACATTACAGCGCCGGATCGAGCTGCGCCAGATGGGCACCAGCCGCGAGTCGCCGGGCACGCGCTGGTCGCAGCCCGCGCTCTACTCGTCCAGCCAGGAGACAGCGGCTCCGGCGGTCGAGCCGTTCAGCGACCAGGAGTGGGACGCCGCGCCGGAGTCCGCGCCCACGGCGGCAGCGCTCGATCGCGAGCCGGTGGAGACGACCGACGAGGCCGGAGTCGCCGCCGATCCGGTGTCCGCGCCTGCCGCGCCCTCGCCGATCCGCGCCGAATCCGCATCTTTTCGGCAGCCGGTCGCGCCGACAGCGCCGCCCGTTGCAGCGGCGACAACCGCTCCGCCAAAGGCCGGGCCGAATCGTCTGCCTCCGCTGCGGGTGGTGGGCCAGGTCAGCGAGACGTACATCGTGGCGGAGGCTCCCGACGGGCTGTATCTCGTCGATCAGCACGCCGCGCACGAGCGCGTCGTCTTCGAGCGGCTGATGAGCGACCACGGCAGGCAGCCGATCGAGCGGCAACATCTGCTGCTGCCTGTGTCGGTCGACATGCCGCCAGCGGTCGCGATGCTGCTGCTGGGTAATATGCAGGTGCTCGACGAGTGGGGCTTTGAGATCGAGGATTTCGGCAGCGGGACGGTGCGCGTGCGCGCGGTGCCGCATGGCCTGCTCGAAGCCCAGGTGACATCCGCGCTCTACGAGCTGGCCGACCATCTCGACGATCGCAGTGGCTCGACGCCCGAAGACTGGCGCGAGAAGATGCTGACCACGATCGCCTGTCACTCCGCCGTTCGCGCCGGGCAGACGCTCTCGCATGAGGAGATGCGGCAGTTGATCCAGCAGCTTGAGCGCTGCGCCTTTCCGCGCACCTGCCCGCACGGGCGGCCTACCGCGCTGCTGCTGAGCCAGTCGCAGCTTGAGCGGCAGTTCGGGCGGAAAGGCTAAAAAAGAACAAAGACGCGGGGTGCCAGGCGGATGCCATGCCCAGAGGGCACCCGGCATGGGCACGCGGCCTGGCAGCCGGAACCAAGAACAAAGCAGCTCAATCTTGTTCGTGGTTCTTACTGCGCCAGCAGCTTCTCCACGTCGGGCTGAAGCTCCTCGAAGGTAATGCCGCCCTCGTAGCGGCCCGCGACCTTGCCGTTTTTATCGACCAGAAAGAGCCACGGCTCGGTTTTCAGGCCCCACTCCTGCATCGCCGGAACCTGCTGAAGCTTCTCGAACGGGTACTGGTAGATCTCGACATGCACCGGGACGATCTTGTCGCCGAAGGTGTCGACGAGCTTGCCGAGCACATCCACGCCGGGGCCGCAAACGGCGGTCTGGCAAAAGCCGGGCGTGGCAAACAGGATCAGGCTCGGCTTGCCGCTGGTGACGGCCTGATCGATCGACGTCTGGTAGAGCCGGGGATCGGGCTCCGTGGACGAGGTGATCGTCTTCAGATCCTGAACGTCTGCGGCGGTCGGGGTTTTGCTCCGTGGCGCGTCCGAGCCGATCGTCGGGGCGGAGCCCTGTTCGGCAACGTCTAGCTGCATACGGTGCGTCGTGACGGGCTGGTTTGGGCGCTGCGCCTCGACCTCCATGCCCCAGGCTCCGGCGCTGTCAAAGCTGGGATGGACGATAAACGTGCCGCGCGGCCCCAGGCCCTCGCCGTAGTAGCGTGCATCTTCCTCGCCTGCAAGCGTCGCCTGCTGGCCGTTGAGCTTGTAGTAGCGCACGTGAACGCGTGTCTGCGCCGCGTCTGCGATCGGCACGTTCTTTTCCAGCAGCCCGATCGCCAGCCGGTTCGGCCCGACGACGACCTCCGATGTCGCCAGCACCGGCTGAAGCGTGGTGGTCGCAGCCTGCGCGGTCTGATCCTGATGATTGTCGCCGGCCTCGCCGCTGTGCTCGTGAGGCGTATTCGCCACAGCTCCAAAGCTGTCGTCGTTGGCTGTGGGCTGACCGCAGGCCGCGAGCAGCCCGATCATCACGACGATCGCGCAGAGCAATCTGTATCTCCGAATGGACATGCCGTGTCTCCAGTTCGTGTATGATGATGTGCTAGACTTTACACCATGAATGATCGATTGAAACATCAAGCGGGCATTGTACAACGAATTGTACGGCTTGCGCTGGTAGCAGGATTGCTCGTCGCGCTCGGCGGCTGTGCTTCCGCCACCACGCAGCCGAGCGCGCCGGTCGTCGGTGCTGCCGCGCCCGATTTTGCGCTGCCGACGCTCGATAACACCACGGTGCGGCTCTCCGACCTCAAAGGCCGCGTGGTGGTCGTCAACTTCTGGGCGACATGGTGCCCGCCCTGCGTCAACGAGACGCCGCGCCTGGTGCAGTGGTACGAGCAGCACCAGGCGGCGGGGCTTCAGGTTATCGGCGTGGACACGCTCTACCAGGATTCGCGCGAGGCAGTGGAGGCGTTCGCGCAGGAGCAGCAGGTCAGCTACCCGATGCTGGTGGATCAGCAGGGCGATGTCTCGCGGCAGTGGCAGGCGCGGCAGCTTCCGCGCTCCTACGTGATCGACCGCGATGGCGTGGTGCGCTTTGTACGCATCGGCGAGCTGACGGAGCGCGATTTTACCGAGCGGGTGCTGCCGCTGCTCCAGCAGACCGGGCTATGAGCGGGCTAGCGCGCGTCGAGATGGATCTCGGTCGCGTCGGAGTGCGGCTCTTCCAGTTGCAGCGTGACATGCTCGATACCGAAGCGGCTGTGTAGCAGGTGGCGTAGCTCGCGCAGCAGCCGCTGGTGATCGGCGCACGACGGCGCGTGCTCCAGGCCGATGTGGCCGCTCAGCGCAATAAAGTTCGAGGCCACGCTCCAGATGTGCAGATCGTGAACGTTGTCGACGCCCGGCACGGCGTTCAGCGTGCGCTTGACCTCGGCTACGTCGATCGAGGCGGGCGCGGACTCCAGCAGCACGTTGACGGTGTCGCGCAGCAGCCGCCACGCGCCCAGCATGATCAGCGCGCTGATGCCGAGGCTGAAGAGCGGATCGGCCAGGTACCAGCCGTAGGCGTACATCAGCAGGCCCGCAAGGATCGCCCCGACTGAGCCGAGCGCATCGCTCAGCACATGCAGGTAGGCGCTGCGCACGTTGAGATTCTCGCCGCTGGAGCGCATCAAGACCCAGCCTGAGGCGAGGTTTGCCAGCAGGCCCAGCGTGGCGATGATCAGCAGCGGCTCGCTCGCGACTTCTGGCGGCGCTTGCAGCCGTCCGAGCGCCTCGTACACCACATACAGCGATAGGACCATCAGCGACAGGCCGTTGATCAGCGCCGCCAGGATCTCGGCCCGGTGATAGCCGAAGGTCCGCTGCGCCGTTGTGGGCCGTCGCATCAGCCAGGCCGCGCCAATGCTCAGCCCCAGCGCGGCGACATCGGTCAGCATATGCCCCGCATCGGCCAGCAGCGCCAGGCTGCCGGTGATAATGCCGCCGATCACCTCCAGCAGCATCAGGCTTACGGTGATCAGCAGCGCGATCGTCATGGCTCTGGTGCTGCCGCCGTGGTGATGTCCGTGATGGTGGTGATGGTGATGATCGTGGTGGTCGTGGTGGTGATGTGCGGTGCGGACGGCATGCGGCGGCGCGACACACTGCTCGGAGCCGGGTCCACAGATGCCTGGGTTGTGCCGTTGTTCGATCATACGCTCTGTGCTCATGGTTTCATGCATGGGTTTGATGCGCAAGGCCCTGCTGGATCAGGCTGCGGATATGCTCGTCCTCCAGGGCATAGAAGACGTGCCGCCCGGTCTTGCGGCGGCGGACGATGCGCAGCGCGCGCAGCAGGCTTAGCTGGTGCGAGACGGCAGACTCGCTGATCTGCACGAGCCGCGCGAGGTCGCACACGCATAGCTCCGACAGCGCCAGCGCGTGCAGGATGCGTACGCGCGTAGGATCGGCCATCGCTTTGAACGTCTGCGACAGCCGCTCGCTGATCGTCGCCGAGACAAGCGCCTGCTCAACTGCCGCTAGATGCTGCGAAGGCGGGTGCGCCTCCGTGCTGTGCTCGTAGTTTTGTGTCGTCATACTCATATCTGAGCAATTGCTCAGGTGTTGTATCTATTAAACCGCGTTTGTCGGGCGATGTCAACCAGGGGATGTTCCTCACGCAGAGGCCGATCAGGTGAGGGTAACGCAGAAGATGCGGCGCGGGACGTGCCAGCCTACCGCACCAGCAAGCCCAGGCTTTGGGGGCGGGGATCAGGCTCGTAGGCTTGCTCAAGCTTGGAGCGGTAGTAGCGCCGCTGCGCCGCCTGTCCGGGCGGCACCGGCACCGCGCGCAGACGCGCCTGCGGCAGGCTCAACGTCCCGGCCTTGCCAACGGGCGACTCGACGGGGAAGCGCTGGCGGTACATGCCGACATTGTGCTCATCGACCAGCACCAGCGAGTCGAGGATCTGCTGAACCATCTGCTCGCGCTCGGTATCATCGGCCAGAGCATGCCAGAAGTAGAGCTGCATCACCTGATAGGGCGCGTCGTCCATCACAAACCAGGCCATCGTCGCCTGGGGCAGCTCAAACGGGCGGATCGTATAGCGACCGTCCGTAAATTCGTGGTCGAGCCGATCCCAGGGCACGGGCCGCAGCGCAGTGCGCGGCGTGACGATTGCCAGCGTGCTCCACTCGCCCTCGTACACCTGCAAGATCGCGGCGTTGATGCCGTTCAATCCGCGCAGATGGGCGATGAGCGTCGGATCGGGAAGATACTCTGGAACCGGCAGCGAGCTGTAGCGCACCGCGACGCTCGGATCGAGGTTGGTGACGGGGTAGATCACGAACTGACGCGGATCGATCTGCGAAACCACGGTGGTGCGCGTGCCCAGCTCGAAGGTATAGGGCGGAAGCTCCTCGCGCGTCAGGACCTCGACTGTCTCGGCCTCCCACACGCGCCGGATGCTGGCCGCGCCATCCACATCGGGCGCGACGCGGGCCTCAAGCACGCTCAGCGTTTCGCGATCGATCGTCAGAATCACCCGTCCAACGCCCTCGGCGACGCTGGAGAGCATATACGCCGACCGCCCGCGCCACTGAGTCGTGCCCAGCAGCGTGGGCTTGCCGCGCTGCGCCTGGGCCAGCAGCGCCAGATCCATCGACTCCTGCTCGATCGGCGTTTCGCTGAAGGTGCCGACGAACGGAAGCTGGCGGAGCAGCGGCATCAGCGTGGCGATCTCAGGATTGCGGACGAGCGTGCTGATCGGGCGGCTAAAGCCGTTATCGACCTCGTAGGCGATCCACGAGCTGCCGTCGGTGGCGAGATCGAAGACGGGCTTGGCCTGGTTGGGCTTCCGAACAGTGACACGTAGCCGCTGGGGCGAGCGATAGTCGTACCAGCGCTCCAGGAGCATCGTCGTATCGCCGCTGCCGACGCGGACTCGCTCGTGAAGCACGCCGGTCTGCGCTGGCTGCCGCGCGAACCTGTTCAGGGCACGATCCAGCAGCTCGGCGGCGCGCGGTGGCGGCTGTATCAGGGCAGCCGCTTGCGGCTCCGCCCGCTGCCACCAGCCGAGCGCTACCAGCAGCAGTGTCGCGGCCAGGGCTGGCTTCCAGTAGGCCAGCGCGAGCGGCTGTCGCTGGTGGCGGTGCTGTTGCACGATCTGATCGAAGTTGGCGGGCAGCGGCGCGCGAAAGAAGATATGCAGGGCTTTGCGCAGAAGCTCTGCCGTGCGGCGCAATCCACCGATCCGGCGGCGACATGCATCACAGCCGATCAGGTGCAGGCGGATCGCTCGTCCGATCTGCGGATCGTGCGCTTCCAGCAGATCGGGGGCGATCTCAGCGCACTCCTCGGATCTGCCGCCGGGCACAACGATGTTGAGGCCCTCGCCGACATAGCCGATCAGCTCGCCGACGCACTCGGCCATACCGCTGGTGCCCAGCCAGCTATCGAGGTCGTCGCGGCGCACATCCCACAGCAGATAGAGCGCCAGCGCGATGCGCTCCTGCGCGTCCCACTCGCCCAGCACCGAGAGCAGCCGGTCGGCCTGTTCGCGCCGTATGCCGAGCGACAGCCACTCGCTTGGACCGGCAGCGCCGGGCCAGCTCAGCCAGCCCTGGGGCACGCGCTCGACCAGCATCCGCAGGGCGGTGCCTTCGTTGGCCGGTGCCTGCGCCAGCACATCAGCGGCCAGCAGCGCGGCGCTATCGGCATCGCCGACCGCAATATGCGCGAGTTTGAAGAGCTGAGGAGCATTGGCAAGCAGTGCTGGCGCGATTTCGGGCGGCTGCTCCGCGAGGAGCGAGAGCTGTCGAAGCGCACCAAGGAGTTGAACGGCTCGTTGTCGCAGCGTCACGATCCGTGTGCTCATGACATAAAGTATAGCAAAAGTCCAGCCTGCTGTCCTGCGTATGTCATGCTGAATCTGCGCCGGGTTCATCCGCATAAACCCGGCGCGGGCAGCGAGCGTGATCGACATGAAGCGCCGTTGTGGAATACTCTCTGCTACACTATGGAGCATCAGTGATCAAGGAGGCTTACGATGATCACGAGCCACACGAATCTCCTGAGGCAGCTCCACGAGTACGTCGATGAGTACGTCGATTACCTGGCGACGTGCGCCAACACACCCGCGTCATGCGCCGAGGTGCGGGACGACATTCGGAAGATTATTCAGGAGCTTGAAGCGTTACAGGCGCATCCCGATCAACGGTCGGAGGCCGAGCGCTTATCGCAGCGTGTCGGCGATCAGATCGCGCATCTCCGAATGCTGCACGCGCAGATGCCCGCGCGCCCGGTGCGGCCCTCGCAGCCCAGGCGCACGCTCACACAGGCTTTTCAGGATTACATCAACACCGAGGTCGAGTATCTGGCACGGGCTGGCGGCGGCGCGCAGCGAACGCAGATCAATGCGCTGCTGTCCGATGTTATCGCCGATCTAAAGGCGCTGACGCTCAACCCAACCGACGAGCAAGCGCTGGTGCTGGCTCACGATCTGGAGATCAAGCGCGAGCAGTTGAAGAGGCTTCAGCGTCCGTGGCAGCAGTTGCTCAGCCGCGAAGCAGGTAGATAGGGACGAGAACAAAGAACAGCGGAACAAAGAACCAAGAACAACCTGCTCCCCTCTCCTACGCCGAAGGGGGCGCCCTGTGGGCCTGGAGAGGGGCTGGGGGTGAGGGCCTGCAACGCGAATCAATGCATCGATCTAGGCGTCGGTGATGTCGATCCGGCTGGTTAGCGTCTGGTGAACGGGACAGCGACCGGCGATCTCTTTCAGCCGCTGGCGCTGCGCATCGTCCAGGCTGCCCTTGAACGAAAGCCTGACGCTGATTCGGTCGAGCTTCACATCTTTCTCGACGCACGCCTCACAGTCGGCGGCATAATCTTTGGTATGCGTCAGCTCCACCTCGACGCCTTGCAGATCCCAGCCTTTGCGCTGCGCATACATCGTCACGGTGATCGCCTTGCACGATCCCAGCGCGCCGAGCAGCAGCTCATACGGATTCGGCCCGGTATCGTCGCCGCCAATATCCGTCGGCTCGTCGGCAAAGATGATATGATCGCCTGCGATGATCTCCTGCTGGTAGCGGTTAATGCTGCGGACGGTGACGGTGGTAGCCATACCGGACTCCTTGCTAGGCTGGTGGTGCTTCGGCTTCGGGCGGCGTGTCCTGGTCGGGCTGTGCGGTATCGGCCAGCAGCACCAGCGTCTTGGGCGTCAGCAGCGTCACCATGCGCCCGCGCCCGGCCTGGGGCCTGCCGTCAACGTCGATGCGGATCACGCCGCCTTTTTTGAGCAGAATGCCGCGCTCGTCGGCGTTGATCAGGCGGGCGGCCAGCGCTGAAAAATCAGGCTCGTGACCAACCAGCATGATCGTCTCGTGGGCGTAGCGCCGCAGCAACCGCTGGAGGTCGTCGAGGATACAGCCAGGCTGGAGCTCATTGGCCGTTTCGAGCGGCGCTTCAAGCACCGGCGCGACGATCTCGGCGGTCTGTGCCGCGCGCGCCAGCGGGCTGGTCAGCACAACATCGGGCCTGATGTTCAGCCGCCGCAGCGCCTGGGCGATGTGCTGGGCTTGAGAGCGGCCCTCCTCCGTCAGCGCGCGCTCACGATCGCCAATGGCTCCGTGAGCAGGCTCGGCAATGCCATGCCGCAGAAAAAACAGTTTCATAAACCTATTCCTTAATGCAGAATCAAGGCGCCTTTTTGGAAAACAGCGTATGCGGCTTTGCATCAGCAAGGGAATGTTTGGGGGACTCGCGCGCCTCGTCCCTGACCCCAATCCCTGATGCCTTTGTTCCCTTGTTCCTTTGTTCTGCGGCCAAAGGACACCCGCCCCGGCCTGTCGGCGCATGAGCCAGGACAAAGCTTCGGCAGGCGACTACATGCCGTCAGTATAGATGTGGTGCCGTGGCTCCGTCAACCGCTGGCAACGGGCCTCACTGCCGACTCGACGGCGCGCGGCTGCCGTCCGACGCCGATCAGGTAGCTGTACAGCGACAGGCCCGTGCCGAAGGAAACCGCAAGCTTGGTCCAGACCGGCAGGCTCGACGGCGAGATAAATGCCTCGATCGTTCCTGCGATCATCAGGAGCGGGACGCAGCCAATCATGATCACGATCGCGCGCTGAGCCGCCTCGCGCAGCGCAGCGCTGCGCGACAGCAGCCCCGGATGCAGGATCGCCCATGCGAGTTGCAGGCCAGCGCCGCCCGCAAAAAAGATCACGCTCAGCTCGATCGCCGCGTGGGCCGCGATGAAGCCCCACAGCCGCGCGCTAAAGCCGTAGAAGGCGCTCAGCCCGGCGATCACGCCGAGCATCAGGCCGTTGAAGATCATCGCGTAGATCGTCAGCAGGCCGAGCAGCATCCCGCCCGCGAACGCCTGGATCGTCACCAGGATGTTGTTGCTGGCGATCAGCGCCGCGTTGCCGCTGCGCGAGTTGTTGATGTCCAGCCACCACTCTTCCTGGTTCTGGATCTGCTCGGCGAGATATTCCGCGCCCGGAAAAAGCAGCCCGGCCTGGCTCGGCTCCTGGTAGGCGACGAAAAACGCGATCAGCGCGGGCAGCGCGAAGAACAGAAAGGCTACCAGCGTAAACGGAAAGGTCTGTCTCCAGGTCTGCGGAAAGGTCAGCACCACAAAATCACGCAGCCGACCCCAGGTGGTCGCCTCGCTCTGATAGACCGCCCCATGTGCCCGCCCGACCAGGCCGTTCAAGAACTCGGTGACGCGATGCTGCGGAAAATCGCGGCGCGCGACGGCGAGATCGGAGGTTGCCTGACGGTACAGTCGGCCTAGCTCGTACAGCTCATCGGCGGAGAGCGCCGCCAGCCGTGCCGACTGGGCCTTGCCCAGCAGTTGCTCCAGCCGCTCCCACGACGAACGCTTGGCATTGATAAAATCTTCTGCTACCATACACTATCCTCAAGACGTGCTCGCAACCGCGCGACACGTAGCATACTATAGCTGCCGCCGCGCTTCAAGGGTACTATCGGCATGGAGCGGATACCACCGCCCGCCAACACTGGACGCCTATGTTTGACGATCGCCTGTATACCGTAGAAACGCCCGAACAGATTGAGCTTGCCTACGACGTGGCCGGCATCGGGTCGCGCTTTCTCGCCGCGCTGATCGACCATATCATTATCGCGATTATTCTGTCGCTGTCGTGTACCGGGCTGGCGCTGGCCGCCGATCAGATCGACCTGGGCCTCGACGACTCGCTGGTGCTGGGGCTGTTCGGTCTGGGCGTGTATCTGTCGCTCTGCGCCTACTTCATCTTTTTCGAGACTGTGTGGAACGGCCAGACGCCGGGCAAGCGCCTGATCGGCCTGCGGATGGTCCGCACCGGCGGTCGTCCGATTGGCTTTCTCGGCAGCACCGTGCGAAATTTTATCCGGCTGGCCGATTTCCTGCCTGTGCTCTACGGCCTGGGCGTGATCGTCATGTTCATCGACAAGCGCTCGCGGCGGCTGGGCGACCTCGCGGCTGGCTGCATCGCGGTGCGCGAGCGCAAGGCGATCACGCTAGCTAGCCTATCCGCCCCCACCGTCGCCGAGCCATCGGTCGTCGCGGCGGCGCAGCAGGTGACGATCCCCAACCTGGGCGTGCTCCAGCGCGAGGACTATGACATCGTGCAGGAGTACCTGCGGCGAAGTGCAAGCCTGAGCATCGACGCGCGGCAACGCCTGGCGCTGCAACTGGTCGACGGCTTGCAGCGACGGCTGGGCTATCCGATCCGCAGCCAGGGCGGCGCGGCGCTTGGCCTCTACGATGCCGAGAACTTCCTGCGGCTGGTCGCGTCGGAGTACCAGGCGCTCGATCGGATCGGACGCGGGTCGACTTAGGGAACGAGGGAACAAGGGATCAGGCGGTTTAAGCCGTTGTTCTGTTGTTCTGTTGTTCTGTTGTTCTGTTCTTGGTTCTTAGCTCTTGGTTCTTGGTTCGCGAATCTCCTCCATCGCCCGATCAAGCAGCGCGGGATCGTCGGCTGGCACGTGCACACAGTGCGGCAGGCGCTTGAACCACATATCCTGCTTGCGGACAAAGGCGTGCGTATTGAACTTTAGCCGCTGGATACACTCCTCAAGCGGCGCGCTGCCCTCGAACCAGGGCCGAAGCTCTTTGTAGCCCAGGCTCGACAGCGCCGGAAGCGACCAGTCGTAGCCGCGATCGAGCAGCGCGCGTACTTCGTCGACCAGCCCCGCCGCGATCATGGCGTCGACGCGCTGGTCGATGCGGCGGTAGAGCGTGGCGCGATCGAGGGTTAGCCAGAGCGTCGTGATGCGATACGGCGGCGGCTGCCTGGTCTGCTGCGTCGAGATCGGAATGCCGGTGATCTCATACACCTCCAGCGCGCGAATAATCCGCCGCCGGTTGTTCGGCTCGATCCTGGCTGCGGCGGCAGGATCGAGCGTCTGGAGCCGCGCGTAGAGCGCCGCCGTGCCCTGCTGCGCGGCCTCCGCTTCGAGCCGCGCGCGCACGTCGGGCTGCGGCGGCACTCGTGGGATATTCCAGCCCTCAAGGACCGCCGCCACGTACTGGCCGGTCCCGCCGACCAGCAGCGGAACGTGCCGCCGCCCGACGATCTGCTCGACGGCGTGGAGCGCCTGCTGTTGATAGACCGCCAGCGAGTACGGCTCGTCCGGCGCGACGATGTCGATCAGGTGATGGGGCGCGGCGGCTTGCTCGGCAATCGACGGCTTGGCGGTGCCGATGTCCATGCAGCGATAGATCTGGCGCGAGTCGGCGTTGACGATCTCGCCGTCAAGGCGACGGGCCAGCGCGATCGACAGCGCCGTCTTGCCCACGGCGGTCGGCCCGACGATGGCGACAAGTGGCGGGAGAGCGTGTCCATTCATGCCCGCATTATACGGGGTTGGCTGCTGCTTGCGGTTGCCGAGCGCGTAGCGTATGATCGATCGAGATACAAGGAGTGGATCATGCTGCTGGATGCACACATCGAAGAAGCGCTGGCGCAGGTCGCGTGGCGCTACGGCGCGGATCTGGATGCGCTGCGCGCGGCGCTGATCCACGAGTCGGCGGATGAGCTGGCGCGGGCGCTGGGGCTGGATCGGGCGGCGGCGGATGAGCGCATGGCCCGCGTGCGGCGGGTGCTGACGGTCCAGACCGACTGGGGCGCTGGCTGCAAGCTGCTGACGGAGGACGTGCAGCACGATCTGCTGGCGGCCATCGCGGCCTGGTGAGCGCGATCCGACCTTGAGCGCCGCACAATAATGAAAAACGACCAGCGGCCAGCTCATGGGCTGTGTCAGACGGCACGTTTGCCAGCGGTCAGCATCAAGCGAAAACTACGCCAGTTATACCTCTTGACATTGATTCATCGGGCTCTATACTCATTGACATTGATTCATCGGGCTCTATACTCAAGGTACCAACTGCGACGATCTACCTCCCATCCTCACCAGCGATCCACAAACCAACCTCGCGACATCCATTGTGGCCCCGTCACCTTCCTGTCCAGGCTCGGCAGCAGGAGTTGAGCTAACGTTACCTCTGGCCTGTCTAACCTGGCGTAGCGCTCGTTGTACCGCTCGTTAGTGCCCGATGGTTCTGAGGTCGTATGAGACACACGCAGCGCAACGTGTTGATCGCGGTGCTCGTCATGGTGTCCCTCAGTCTGATGTTCACGCTCAACCCCAGCGCGTGGGCAACTCATGTGCCACCTGAGCTGATTGTCGGCGCGGGCAATCAGCCCTGCGCCGGTTTTGCCCCGCTGGGCGAGAGCTGGATCGAGCTAAAGGTCGATCTCCCACAGAACGGCGTATTTACTGATGGTGTGCTCACCGTAACGATCACCAAAACCTTGGCTGCACCCTCGATTAGCAGCCTCAGGATCGCATGATAGGCCGCGCTCGGTCGTAGGAAAGAGCCTCCACGCAAGCAACGTGGAGGCTCCTTGAATAGGCTTCTGCCTGGACTACCGCTCGTCCTCCGGCTCCCAGGGATAGACGATCCAGGCTTCCGTCGCCTCGACATAATACTCAGGCTGCTGATCGGGGAAGAGCGACGCCCTGGGCTTGTAGTGCAGCACCGCCGTGAAGGGCGTACCACCCGCCGCGACGATCCGGCTTTTGACGGCGGCGATCGTCTTGCCGCTGTCCCAAATATCGTCCACGATCAGCACGTTTTGACCGTTGATGAACGGATCGGCGGGGAACTGCAAGAACGAAGGCGTGTCGGCGCGCTGTCCCACGCCGGTGTAGAACTGCACGGCGGCGACCAAAATGTTGCGCATGCCGAGATGGTAGGCCATCATCCCGGCGGGAACCAGGCCGCCGCGCGTCACCGCCAGCAGCGCGTCGAACGAGCGCTCCCGCGCCGCGCGGGCCAGCCGCTCGACCATCGTCTCGATCTGCTGCCACGAGACATATTCTTTGGTGATCGACATGATTACTATTTCTGCTCCTCTGACAACCAACGTCTGCAATTCTAGCATAGCTCTTGCTAAACCGGTGAGGTATTAGGAAGGAGGCACAGCATGTCGTGGCGAACACCATTGATCCAGATGATCGCGCTGCTCGGCGCGCTGATCGTCGGCTCATTCTTTCCGATCCCATACCTGGGCGTTATTCTGGCTACGGTACGCCTATTGCTGGTAATGGAGCTTGGCGTAGCGCTGATCTACCTGGGCATCTTGATACGCCGACAGCAAACCCAGCCCGTGCTCGTCCGCTCCACCGACGATGTGCTGTATGAGATGGAGCGCGGCGGCTAAGCAGAGCGCCGCATCGATTGGCCTGGCGGCATTGGCGTATTCGGGCGTTTTGTTGCATAATAGTCGGTTGGAACGGGTAGAGCTTGTGGTGGAATGCGAAGTTTCGTCCCAAGACAATCGAGCGAGTCCGAGCGATTGGACGGCACGATCGACGATCTGCGATTGCTGCGAGCTAACCTGCGCGATATGGCGCGGGCCAATCGCTGGCTTGGAACACACCGCGCTGTCACGGGGCGAGTAAGCGAGTGGCTCCAGAGCGTACCGCCGGGCTACACCCTGCGCGTGCTCGACGTTGCCACCGGTGGCGCGGATCTGCCGCAGGCGTTGCAGCGCTGGAGCGAGCGTGAGGGCCGCGCGCTGACGCTGCTAGCAAGCGATATTCGCCGCGATGTGCTGAGGATTGCTCAGCACACGACGCGCCATACGTCGATTCAACTGTTCCAAAGCGATGCGCTGGCGCTGCCCTTTGCCGATGGCGGTGTGGACATCGTCACGTGTACGCAGGCACTTCACCATTTTAGCCGCGATGCTGCGGTACGGCTCTTGCGCGAGCTGGCGCGAGTAGCCCGCATTGGCGTGATCGTCAACGACCTGCGGCGAAGCTACATCGCCTACTGGGGCGCGCGGCTCCTCGCGTATGGTCCAGTCTCTCCTCTTTCGCGCCACGACGGGCCGCTCTCGGTACTGCGCGCGTACACTCCATCCGAACTCAACGCGCTGGTACACCAGGCGCACCTGCCCGCTCGCGTTCGCCGCGCATCGGGGTTTCGGCTGGAGGTGGACATACAGCAGACCATGCCGGGCTATGAGGCGACAGAGCGCTGCGTGTAGATACGATAGGATGAATCGCTAAGGTTTGAACGAATGGCAACAAAGCGAAAACAAGTAACGAAGGATGAGGCGATGGCAACCACGCCCGAAACGACTGAACAGTATGCCGGATTAAGTCCTGAGCAGCTCATCGAGATGTACCGGCAGATGGTGCTGATCCGTATTTTCGAGGAGAAGTGCCAGGAGATGTACACCCGCGCCAAGATCGGCGGCTTCTTGCACCTCTACGTCGGCCAGGAGTCGGTCGCGGTCGGTACGGTCGGCGCGCTGAGGCCGGAAGACCACATCATCACCCACTACCGCGACCACGGCCACGCTATCGCGCGCGGGCTGGATGTCAACCCGCTGATGGCCGAGCTGTTCGGCAAGGCCACGGGCTGCGCGCAGGGCCTCGGCGGCTCGATGCATCTGGTCGATGTCAGCAAAAACTTCTGGGGCGGCTACGCGATCGTCGGCAGCCATCTGCTGATGGCCTGCGGCATGGCGACCGCCGTCAAGCTCCAGAAGAAGCAGGAAGTGGTGATGGTCTTCTTTGGTGACGGCGCGACCAACGGCGGCGAGTTCTACGAGGCGCTCAACTTTGCCCAGCTTAGCAAATTGCCGGTCGTCTTTGTCTGCGAAAATAACTTGTTTGCGATGGGCACGCCGATCGCGGTACATACCTCCGTGCAGGAGATTTACCGCAAAGCCTGCGCCTTCGACATGACCTCCGAGCGCGTCGACGGCAACGATCCGGTCGCGACCTACGAGGCTGCCAGGCGGGCGGTCGAGCACGCGCGCACGGGCAAAGGCCCGGTGCTGCTGGAGGCCGTCACCTATCGCTTCCGAGGCCACTCCGCGCAGGATACGCAAAAGTACCGCACCAAGGAAGATGTCGAAAAGTACCGCGCGAAAGATCCCAATCTGGTCTTCCGCAAGCGGCTGATCGACGATGGCATCATGACCGAGGAGCAGGCGCAGCAGATCGATCAGCAGGCCGAGGAAGAGGCGCAGGCGTCGGTGGAGTTTGCCGATCAGAGCCCGCCCGCCGACGAGAAATGGCTGACGACCGGCGTGTACGCCAATCCGATCTCCGACACGTATTAGCGCGGGAGCGGGGCGCAGGGATCAGCCGCCAGCACGCTAGGTCGATGATCTCGCAGCCCGCACCCAGAAACCTACAGGAAACATATGGCTGTTATGACCGTCCGCGAGGCGCTGCGAGATGCGCTTCGTGAACAACTCAAAGACGATCGTGTCTTTATCATCGGCGAGGACATAGGCTACTACGGCAGCACCTACGGCGTGACGGCGGGCTTTTTGGAGGAGTACGGCCCCGACAAGATCCGCGACGCGCCGATCGCGGAGGCGGGAATCGTCGGCATTGGCGTCGGCGCGGCCATGCTGGGCATGCGTCCGATCTGCGAGATTATGTCGGTCAACTTCTCGCTGCTGGCCTTCGATCAGATCATCAATCATGCCGCCAAGCTGCACTATATGTTCGGCGGCCAGATCCAGTGCCCGATGGTCCTGCGTACCACCAACGGCTGGCGCAACCTCTCGGCGACGCACTCCCAGTCGTTCGATAGCATGTTTGCGTACGTGCCCGGCCTGAAGGTCGTCGCGCCCGCCACGCCCGCCGATATGAAGGCGCTCTTCACGGCGGCGATGGAAGATCCCGATCCGGTCATCTTTATCGAGCATACGTTGATGTACGGCGCGAAGGGCGAGGTTCCCGACGACTACGAGGCCAGGATCGGCGAGTCGCGGGTGCATCGTCCCGGCAAGGACGTGACGATCGTCACCTACTCGCGTCCGGTCCACCTCTGCACTGAGGTGGCCGAGAAGCTGGCGCAGGAAGAGGGCATCGAGTGCGAGATCATCGACCTGCGCACGATTCGTCCGATGGATATGAGCAAGGCGCTCGAAAGCTTCCGCAAGACCGGGCGGGCGGTCGTCGTCAGCGAGGAGTGGGAGTCGCACGGCGTGCAGGCGGAGATCGCCGCGCGGCTGTACGAGCACGGCTTCGACCACCTCGACGCCCCGATCGCGCGGGTTGGGTTCAAGGAGGTGCCGTTCCCGTACGCGACCAACCTGGAGAATCAGGTGGTGGTAACGCCCGAACGCATCACCGAAGCGATCCGCAGCGTGCTCATGTAGCGCCAGCGCCGCTGACCGCAGCGTCGGGCGGCAGGTCGGCGGCTCGTGTTTGTTGCTCAAGGAATTGGAGCAGAGGATGGCCGAAGTTACAATGCCCAAGATGGGCTTCGATATGACCGAGGGGACCATCGTCCGCTGGCTCAAGCAGGTAGGCGACGAGGTCAAAAAGGGCGAGCCGATCGCCGAGATCGAAACCGACAAGGTCACGATCGAGATCGAGTCGTTTAGCTCCGGCACGCTGACAAAGATCGTGGCGGAGGAGGGCGCGGTGGTGCCCGTGGGCCAGCCGATCGCAATCCTGGGCGAGGACGGCGAGGCGGCACAGCCAGCGGCCAGTGACGGCGGCGCTGCTGCCACAACGTCCGGCGATACGCGGCAGGCCGAGACGGCGGAGCGTGTCGAGCAGAAGGCGGGGACGCAGCCCGGCGCAGCGCCGGAGCAGTTTACCGGCGAGGGCGGCGAGGGCGCGACGGCAGCCGCGCAGCAGACCGAGGCGGCCAGCGGCACGGACACGTCCACGATCGACCAGCGCGCGGAGCCTGCGGGCGCGCGAGCGAACGGTGGTCACGTCCCGGCCTCGCCGGTGGCGAAGCGTCTGGCTCGCGAGAGCAACGTGGACATCGCGCAGATCGCGGGCTCCGGTCCCGGCGGGCGCATCGTGCGCCGCGATGTCGAAGACTTCGTACGTACCGGCGGTCGCAAGGCGGTGGCACAGCCAGCGGCGCAGCCGGAGCAGCCAGCGGCACCAGCGCAGCCCGCACAGCCACAGCCGCAGCCTACGGCAGCCGCGCAGCCAGCGCCACAGCCACAGGCCGAGCAGCGGCCCGGCACGCGCCGCGAGCCGCTATCGCGGCTGCGCCAGACGATCGCGCGACGCATGGTGCAGAGCAAGGCTCCGGTGCCGCACTTCTACGTGACCACCGAGATCGACATGGGCGCGGCGATGGCGCTGCGCAAGCAGCTCAACGAGAGCGGCGATGTCAAGATCACCGTCAACGACCTGATCGTCAAGGCTGCCGCGCTTGCGGTCCAGAAGTTCCCGGCGCTTAACGCCTCCTACGCCGAAGACTCGCTGGACTATCACGACTACGTCAACGTGTCGATCGCCGTCGCGACCGACAATGGCCTGCTGGCACCGGCAGTGACCGACGTGGATAAGAAGTCGTTGGGCACGATCAGCGCCGAGGCCAAGGAGTTGATCGAGCGGACGCGCAACGGCAAGGCCACGCCCGACGAGCTCCAGCGCGGCACGTTCTCGGTGTCGAACCTGGGCATGTATCCCGTGGAGAGCTTCACGGCGATCATCAACCCGCCCCAGGCGATGATCCTGGCGGTCGGATCAGTCAGCGAGCAGCCCGTAGTGCGCAACGGCCAGATCGTGATCGGCCAGATCATGAAGGTGACGATCTCGATCGACCACCGCGTCTCGGATGGCGCGGCTGGCGCGCAATATCTGGCGGAGCTGAAGCGCCTGCTCGAAGCGCCGATGCTGATTCTGCTGTAGCGCACAGATCAACAAACGTAGGGGCGTATTGCAGTACGCCCCTACAGATTCTCGTATCAACCTTGTGCTTAAACCAAACGTTATTCTTCGCGGCATCGTCGCGGCGGCGCTGATGCTGCTGCTTCCGGCTGGCGTCTTCACCAGCGCACAGGGGTTGCCGCTCTCAGGCGTGACGGTGGCGATCGATCCCGGCCACGGCGGCGATGACTGGGGCGTCGATCCGGCGGGCAGCGGGCTGCGCGAGAAAGACGTAGCCCTAGAGATCAGCCGCCGCCTGCGCAGGCTGCTCGAAGCCGACGGCGCGACGGTTGTCGTCACCCGCGACAGCGACCGCTTCGTCTCGCTGCCCGCGCGCGTCCGTTACGCCAACGCGCTGCTCTTCCGCCCCGACAACGGCGCGCAGCACGGACGCCTTCTATCGGTGCATATCAACAGCAACCGCAAGCAGCCCAACCTGCGCCGCGTTGAGGTGCTGGTCGATCCTGAGGCCGCGCCGCCCTACACCTTCGCCGAGAACATGGCGCAAAAGCTGCTGGCCGCGACCGGCGGCAGCGTCGGCTATCGCGACGCGGGCTATCCCGACGGCGTTCACCCTTCGGATGTCGCGCCCGTGCGCTGGACCTATCCGCGCGGCCTGAATCTGCTGACCGAATCGGCGTTTTTGTCGAACCCGACACAGGCCGCGCAGCTCAAAGATCCGGCGTTTCTGGATGCCATCGCGCGCGCCCACCGCGATACGCTGCGCGAGGAGCTGGGACGGTAGCGGGTGACGCGGCTACTTGCCGGTCGGGACGTGCCGCTCGAACCACCAGATGCCGTAGCAGAAGCCCGCGAGCAGCGCCAGGCCCACGGTGTACGCTTCGGCGAAGTGCGCCTGCGTCAGAAAGACGGAGAGCATGCCCACGCTGCTGGCGGCCAGCCAGCAGATCAGCACGGCCTCGCGGCGGGTAAAGCCCAGCGCGACCAGCCGGTGCGAGATGTGGTCTTTGCCCGGCGTGGTCAGCGGATTCTTGCCGCGCCGCAGCCGCGAGATAAAGACCAGCGAGGTGTCGAAGATCGGCAGCAGCAGCACTACAACCGGCACCATCCACGTGACGACGTAGGTGTTGCCCAGGAAGCGCAGCTTGATGCCGAGCGCCGCCAGGATAAAGCCGATGAACAGCGCGCCGGTGTCGCCCATGAAGATCGAGGCGGGGTTGAAGTTGTAGCGCAGAAAGCCGATGCACGCGCCGAGCAGCGCCGCGCCGAGCGCGCCCACGAGAAACTGACCGTTGATCGCCGCCAGCAGCACGAAATGCGCCGCGCCGATCGCCGCGATCCCGCCGGATAGCCCGTCCATGTTGTCGAGCAGATTAAGCGCGTTGGTCACGCCGACGGTCCAGAGCACCGTCAGCAGCACGTTAAGCACCTCGATCGGGAAGAGCTTGACGCTCAGCCCGCTCAGCGGCAGCACGCACGCGGCGGCGATCTGCGCCAGCAGCTTGAACGCGGGCCGCAGGCCGCGCACATCGTCTACCACTCCAACCACCGACACGAACGTCGCGCCGACCAGAATGCCGATAAGCTGGCGAATCTCCTGCCGTCCGCCCAGGATCAGCAGCGTCACCACAAACGCCAGATAGATCGCCGCGCCGCCCAGCAGCGGCACGGGCTCCTGGTGAACTTTGCGCGCATTCGGCGCGTCGACCACGCCGTTTGCCAGCGCCCAGCGCCGCGCCAGCGGCGTGCCGACGACCGAAAAGACCAGCGCGACGATGAAGATCAGGAGAAATTGCTGCACGGTGAAGTTCCTTAGAACAAAGAACAAAGAACAAAGCGAGAACCCAGGGCGTTGAACAACGGAACAAGCGATCAAAAGAACAAAGGCTTAAGCGGGTAGTTCCCTTGTTCCTTACCCTCCTGCTTTCGTCCGCATCATATCGAGCAGCCGTTGCAGATCTTCCGCCTCGCGGCTGAGCTGCTGCTGCTGCGCCAGCGCCAGCCCTTGCTCGGCCTGCTCCAGCGCCGCGTCGAACTGCTGCGTATCGCTGAGCGCGACCGTGTACTGCTGCCGGTAGGTCACGTTCTGCGGATCGCTCTGCACCATCTGGTCGAAGATCTCGCGCGTGCCCTCGGCATCGCCTGCGGCTGCGCGCACCCGCCCTAGCTGCGAGAGAAAGCGCGTGTCGGGCGCGATGGTGCGGCCCTCCGCCTGCGCCTGCTGGATCTGCTGATCGTAGCGCTGCTTCTGCTCCTCGAACGCCGCCCGCAGCGCCGCGATCGACTGGGGATCGCGCTCAAGCGTATCGAGGAGCGGGCCGAGCTGGCGGGTGTCGGTTTCAAGGATCGTGCGGTTGCGCTTGACGGCCTCGACGAACTGCTGTGTGGCCTCGGCGGTGCGTCCGTTGGCTCGGTACAGCTCGCCCAGGCGCGCGTACGTCTCGGCGTAGCGCGGATCGAGCGCGATCGACTCTTTGAAGCGCGACTCGGCCTGGTCGGTATCGCCCGCGAGCGCCAGGTTGGTCGCCAGCTCGTTGAGGATCACCGCGTCGTTGGGCGCGATGCGGTGGGCAACGGTGAACCACTCGATCGCCTGCTGGAAGTGCTCCTGCCCGCCGTTGACGCGCCGCGCCCAGAGCGAGTGCAGCCGCCCCAGGTTGGCCGGATGATCTTTGTTGCCGGGATTAATCTCAAAGGCGCGCTCCAGCACCAGCTCGGCGTAGCGCAGCAGTTGCTCGGTGCTGTTCTTCTGGAGCAGCTCGACCACGCGCTGGTTTTCGTCGGCGGAGGATGCGAAGAGATCTTGCATGCGCTGATTCGAGCGAGGCGCGGTGCTGCCGTCGAATGTCTGCTGCGCCGATAGCTTGTAGGGATAGGCCATCTTCAGCAGCGAGCTGCCCAGTTGCAGGTAGTAGTAGTCCTCGCCCGGATCGTTCTCGACGGCGCGCAGCAGCTTCAGGTAGCCGAACGCCTCGTCTTGCAGGCCGCGCGGCGTGAACGACTGGGCCTGATTCAAGAACATATCGGCGTAGTTGTTGCGCAGGTTCCAGAACCAGCCCAGCATCAGCGCGCCGATCAGCAGCAGCGGATAGGTCCAGCGGAAGCCCACGCCCCGCGCGGCGACGGTGGTCGTCACCGGACGACCGCTCGCTGCGGCGCGGCGGCCACGCGGCTGGCTGGCGGCACGCCCCCTGGCTTTCGCGCGCTCCGGCGCTTCGGGCGCGGCGGCTTCGCTCGGCTCGGCAGCGGCAGCCTCGGCGCTCACGGGCCGTCCGTCGATCGTGTACAGGCCCGCCAGCAGGCCGCCGACCACGAGCACGCCGAAGGTTGTCCAGAGCATCGTCAGCGTCGAAACGATCGGGATGCCGACGAGCACCTCGAAGAAGTGAGCGGCGATCGTCGCCAACGCCGCAATCGCCAGCACCTGAAAGCGCAGCTCGGTCGCGCTGCGCATCTGCTTCCAGGCCAGCCAGATCGCGCTGCCGAAGAGGAAGAAGTAGCTCAGCAGACCAAGCATGCCTTTGGTCGCCAGCTCGTCGAGCCACGCCTGATGCGAGCGGTCGGGCGACGCGCCGCGCGCCTCGTAGCGCGCCAGCTCCGGCGGATAGAACGGATTGAACGCGGTGAACATCGTCTCCGGGCCGTGGCCGAAGGTCAGCGTGCGCAGCCAGTTGGACTGAAGCAGGCCCACCGCGCCGCCGCCGCGCTCGTCGCCGAACCAGATCAGCGTGCGCACCCGCCCGGTGCCGTCGTCGGTTTCGAGCAGCCGCCCCAGCCGCCCGATGTACTGCACGTTGCGCAGCCGCTCGAAGATCGGCGCGTCCGACAGGTTGAAGGTGATCAGCAGGCCCGCCGCGAGCACGCCCAGCGCGATCGTCGCCCAGAGCGCCGCGCGCAGCCGCCCCAGCGACGACCAGCCCTCGCGCTGTCCGGTCCAGATCAGCCGCAGCAGCAGCAGCAGCACGAACAGCCCGATCCCGACCATCCCGCCGATCCACGGGCCGCGACTCTGCGAGAAGAAGATCGCCATGACGATCAGCAGCAGCGCCGCCCCGTTGCCGATGATCTGTCCGAGCACAAAGGTGCGCGTGTGCGGCTCGGTGCGACGCGGCAAGAAGAAGCTGGCGATCAGAAAGCCGATGATCGCGACCACGCCGAGCACGACCCACAGCCACCAGTCGCGCAGCAGCGGATTGTCCGTATCGACCGTCTGGCTGTTGGCCGAGGCGGTATACGTCAGCAGCAGCAGCAGCGTCCACAGCCCAAAGCCTGCCAGCAGCGTGCCCATCAGCTTTTTGCTGGGCTGGATCGTGTGCGCGGCGTTGACCAGCGCGAAGGTGCCGCCAACCAGCGCAATCGCGACGGGTGGCACCCACCAGTAGCGGAAATCGCCGTTGACCGGACGCACGCCGCTCATGAACTTGAGGATGCCGAGAAAGAGCGCCTGCTGGCCCAGGATCAGCAGGCTCATAAAGCCGAGCCAGGTCCAATCGGTCGCGCGCTCGCCCTGCGGCGCGCTGCGATAGCGCGCCATCGCCAGCGTCAGGCGGTACAGCACCCAGGGCACGACCATGATCAGATAGGCCGCGACGAAGATCGAGTTGCCCATCGTCGACGAGATGCGCGTGATCACGTTGCCCTTCCACGGCAGCGGATCGAGGCCATAGTGCTGCACGATGCCGTACGCCGAAACCGAGACGCCCGTCAGGATCACGGTGGTCAGCACGCGCTGAAGCTGCTCGCGGCTGCGCAGGTTGCCGACGATCAGCGCGAAGAGCGCCATGTACGATAGGTTGGTGTAGGTGCCCTGGCCGCGCTGGTACGAGCCCCACCACGAGATGCCCGGCTGGACCGAGGCCAGCGTCGCCAGCACGAAGACGCCGCCGAAGAGCAGCGCCGGAATCGCCAGCGGCGCACGCCACCAGGCCCGCCAGGTGGGCCGCTCGTTGACCATCGAGATCTGCTCGATGGTTTTGACGCCCCAGGCCGCCAGCATCACCAGCACGATCGCCCGTAAGACCATCGCTTTATCGGGCTCGAAGTGGCGCGCGGTCAGGAGATTAAAGAAATAGGGTGTAAAGACCAGCGCCAGGAGCCAGCCCGCCTCGATGATGCGGTCTGCCCAGCGCGTTAGAAACGTTTGGCGTTGCAAACTGTCCTCCAAATACGGGGGAGCCTAGGCCAGCCCAGGGGTCAAGGGTCGGGGGTCAGGGAGGAGCGTTCTGCCCTTTCCCGCTTCCCCGGTGCTCGCTTTGTTCTTGGTTCTTCCTTTATGCGCCCACAGGGCACCCGGTTCTTTGTTCTGCCGCTCTACTGCGTGTCGCCGACGACCGCCATGTCGTGCAGATCGGACGCCGGGCGGCTCTGCTGCTTGAAGGCCAGCGCCCGCTCAAGCATCGTTTTGGCGCTCAGGCGGCTGGCCTCGCTGATCGGCACGCCGTCGAGCATCTCGGCCACCTCGTCGATCCGCGCATCCCAGTCGAGCGGCGTCACGATTGAGCGGGTGCGACCGCTCTCGACCTGCTTGCGGATCGTGTAGTGCGCGTCGCCGAAGGCCGCGACCTGCGGCAGGTGCGTGATACACAATACCTGATGGTTGTTGGTCATCGCCCACAGCTTCTCGCCGACGACCGATCCGGCCCGCCCGCCGACGCCAACATCCACCTCGTCGAAGACCAGCGCGGGCACAACGTCTACCAGCGACAGGATCGATTTCATCGCCAGCAGCAGCCGCGCGCTCTCGCCGCCGGAGGCGATCCGCGCCAGCGGCTTCAGCGGCTCGCCGGGATTGGGCGAGATCAAAAACTCGATGCGGTCGATGCCGGTCTTGTCGAAGCCGACCCGCGCGCTGTGTGTGCTATCCGCGCCGCTCTCAGGCGTGAAGGCTACGCCGTGCGCGTCGGGGCTGTGCTCGATCTGCACAGCAAACTTGACGTGCGGCATCGCCAGGTCTTGCATCGACTGTTCGATCCGGCGGCTGAGATCGTGGCCTGCCGCGCGCCGCTTGTTCGATAGCTCGCTGGCGAGCGCGCCCAGCTCTTTGAGCAGCGCCGCCTCCTGCGCTTCGAGATCGGCCATGTGCTCCGCCGAGTGCATCAGCCGATCCAGCTCTGCCCGCGCCGTCTCAACCGAGGCGATCAGCTCCTCGATCGTGCCGCTGTACTTACGTTGCAGCGTGCGCAGCAGCAGGAAGCGCTCTTCGATCTCGGCCATGCGCCCCGGATCGAAATCAAGATTATCGCGGTAGTCGCGCAGCGTCGCGGCCAGGTCTTCGAGGCGGAAGAGCAGCTCGTTGGACTGTTCCAGCGCCCCGTTCATGGTCGTGTCGAGCCGCGCCAGATCGTCGATCGCGCCGACGACGGTGCCGAGCAGATCGAGCACCGCCTGCGCTCCGCCGGGCGCGTCCTCGCCCTCCGCCAGCACGCTGTACGCCGTATTGACCAGCGCCGTGACCTTCGCTGCGTTTTGCAGCAGCAGCCGCTCGCGCGTCAGGTCTTCTTCTTCGCCGACGCGCAGGTTGGCCGCCTCGATCTCTTCGATCTGGTACTGTAATTCTTCGATCCGATCCTGACGGCGCAGTTCGGAGCGGCGCAGCTCCTCAAGCTGCTGGCGCACGTGGCGCAGCCGATCGACCAGCGTAGCGACCTCGGCGCGCAGCGCCAGCAGGTTGGCGAAGCGGTCTATGATTTCGAGGTGCGTCTTGGTGTTGAAGAGCGAGACGCCCTCGTGCTGGCCGTGAATATCGACCAGCCGCCCGCCGATCTCGCGCAGCGCGGCGGTATTGACCGCCCGCCCGTTGATGCGGGCCACGCTGCGGCCCGTCGCGGCGTTGATCTCGCGCACGAGGATCACCTGCTCGTCGCTCTCGTCCAGCAGGCCGTACTCTTCGAGGATCGGCAGCACCTCAGCACAGTCGTCGAGCGAGAAGATCCCCTCGACGCGCGCCACGGTACTCCCGGCGCGAACAAACGTCGGGTCGGGCTTGTCGCCGCGCAACGTGCCCAGCGCGTCGATAATGATCGACTTGCCAGCGCCGGTTTCGCCGGTGAGCACGTTGAAGCCAGTGGCGAATTGCAGGTTGAGGCGGTCGATGATCGCGAAATCGCGAATGTTGAGTTCAAGAAGCATGAAATACTAAATCTATGGCTTTAGAATGCGCTATCTCCGCACAATATCATATACATAACCAAGTGGAATTGTACCATAGCGGCTAGGGGCGGGCAAAAGATCGGTGCGAATCTGCCTGTGAACTCATCTGCTTCGCCTACTTCAGCGTCCACTGGTCCACCAGCGCCCGTAGCTTGTGGGCCTTGTCAAGAAGCTCAGTGCTTTCGAGGCAGCTTATTTCCAATATCCCTGGGAGCTGGGCATACACCTCTGGGAGTCCTAGCCGCGTCTCGACCTGCTCACGAATCCATTTGTTGTAGGCGATGGGATAGGTGCGATGCGCGATAAAGAGGGCTTGCAGAAATTCTTGCAAGGCTTTGTACAGCCGATCAAAGGCCTGGAAATACAAGCCCCGCCTGACAAAAAAGGGCACATGATCCAGATCGTAGTGGCACGCACTGCGGACCATTGCAAGCCGCTGCTGGCGCAGTGTCTCCCCATAGTAGGGCAGCCAGGTTGTCTTCAGATCGCGAAATGCGGTCGTTCCTTCCCAGAGCGGCTGGCTGTACGCCACCTCGTTGCCGATCCCCAGCTCAAACCCATCTGGACCGCCGCCGTCATCCCAGGATTCGGGCACAAACTGCCCGTCGAACAGATCCAGATGCACACCGGTGAATGGGCCGGCAGCCCGTAAGTGGTGAAAAACTTGCTCCGCAGCAAAGAACTGTTGCCACTGCTGCTCCAGGCTGTGCCGATCGGACGTGGACAGCGCTGGCGCTACCAGCACGGCAATATCGAGATCGCTGTCTGCTGTGGCGACGCCGCGCGCGCACGAGTTGACCAGCAGCACCGCGTCAACACCGGAGCAGGGACGGAAGAACTCCACAATCGCTTCCGCCGCCTGTTGATGCAGCGGTGTTGGAAAAGGGGCGCGGTTGGACATGCAGCGAACTCCTGGTCCCGAACGGAACAAACGGTTGCTTTTGGTCGCGACGTTGATGGTGCGATGGTTCTGGAAGACGAGCAGCGCTGCGTGGCGTAGAAGCCGAACGGCTGAACTGCCCCAGCTCAGCCTCCACGCTCAGGCATCTTCGCTCTCGAAGGTGATGTACTCGTACACGGACGCTACAGGCAGCGTGCAGTTAATCGCACCAACTTGCACAACCTGATCGACGACAAAAAAATCAGCCAAGAGCCATCGGTGATCATCTTGACGAACATAGTGCTCGATGTGTACGCGATCTTGTGCTACGACAATATACTCCTGTAATGTTTCGATCGTTCGATACTGTTCAAACTTTTTCCCCCGATCATAGTTTTCTGTGCTTGGCGATAAGACCTCGATGAGAATCGAGGGGTTCGTGACGGTATCTTGCCGCCCATCGGCAAAGTAAATCGGCCCGCAGATCACGGAAATATCGGGATATGTATATAATCCGGTTTGTTCTATATTTAAGACGAAGATCGCTCGGAAAGACGCCGCAGGATGATCCTCGAAGCTGCCCATGCAGCAGCGCGATGATATTTGCGACGATCAGATTATGATGGGCAGTACCGCCGGTCATGGCATAGATTGCGCCGCGATAATACTCGTGTTTGCTCTCACCCCGCTCTTCAAGGGCAAGATACTGCTCAATCGTCATGTGCTCAACGGCGGATGTGCTCATCAATTCCTCTCCATCGGCATCGATCGATGAGCAAGTGTACCATGACCTTGCTGTTCCACTGTGAGGCATGGTGATCGCCGCGCGCTTGATTCCCCTTAATCATTCCCGACGCTTGCAGGCTGCCGGATGAACTGTCGATATGATGTATCATGGGAGCCGGATCGCTCCGCTGCCCACCAGCATCGGACGTACATCTTTTCCGTGAAGGAGCGTGAATGGGCGTCTTCGATCATCTCAAAAACTACATCGGACTGGTGCCGAATCCGGTAAGCGAGCAGACCCGCCAGGCCCATGCCCGCATCCGGGGCGCTGCGGCGAGCGTCAGCGTGTGCCCCTACTGCGCCGTGGGCTGCTCGCAGATCATCTACACCAAGAGCGGCAGGATCATCGACATCGAGGGAAACTACGAGAGTCCGATCAGCGGCGGCACGCTCTGTCCCAAAGGCTCCGCTACCTTCGGGCTGCTGCATAGCCCGCTGCGCGAGACAAAGGTCAAGTATCGCGCGCCCTACAGCGACCACTGGGAGGAGCGGTCGCTGGATTGGGCGATGGAGCAGATCGCCCAGCGGGTCAAGCAGACGCGCGACACAAGCTTCGAGGAGATCGACGCGCAGGGCATGACCGTCAATCGCACGACGGCGATCGGCCACCTGGGCGGCGCGACGCTCGACAACGAGGAGAATTACCTGATCAAGAAGCTCTGGACCGCCGGGCTGGGCATTGTCGCCGTCGAGAACCAGGCGCGCATATGACACTCCTCCTCGGTGCCCGGTCTGGGCGCTCGACTTGGCAGAGGTGCCGCGACGACGACGCAGCAAAGCCTGGCCGATAGCGATTGCATCGTGATCATGGGCTCGAACATGGCCGAGAATCACCCGGTCGGCTTTCGCTTTGTGATGAAGGCCAAGCAGCGCGGCGCGACGATCATCCACATCGATCCGCGCTTTACGCGCACCTCGGCGATGGCCGATCTGCATGTGCCGCTCCGCGCGGGCAGCGACATCGCCTTTCTGGGCGCGCTGGTCAACTATGTGATCAGCAGCGAGCGCTGGCAGCGCGATCCCTTCTTCAAGGAGTACGTGACGCACTATACCAACGCGCCGGTGATCATTAGCGAGCAGTTCAAGGATACCGAGGATCTGGACGGCCTCTTCTCAGGCTACGATCCCGACCGGCGACAGTATGATTCTGCGACCTGGCAGTATGCCGGAAACGAAGCGCAGGCGACCAGCCCGACCAGCGAGCCGCAGGGAAGGGCCGACGAGGTGCAGACCGCCGAGCCGCGCGGTGAGCAGGTGGGCCGTGCCACGTGGGAGATCCGCTCCGATCCCACGCTGCAAGATCCGAGATGCGTCTTCCAGATCGTCAAGCGCCACTACGCGCGCTACACGCCCGACATGGTCGAGCGTATCTGCGGCGTGCCCCGCGAGCAGTTTCTCAAGGTGGCCGAGGCGCTGGTCAATAATTCTGGCCGCGATCGAACCTCGGCCTTCTGCTATGCCGTCGCCTGGACGCAGCACACGATCGGCACGCAGATGATCGGCTGCTGCGCGCTCTTGCAACTGTTGCTCGGCAACATCGGACGACCCGGCGGCGGCGTGCTGGCGCTGCGCGGCCATGCCACGATCCAGGGCAGCACCGACATCCCGACGCTCTACAATCTGCTGCCGGGCTACCTGCCGATGCCCAGCGCCGCCAACAAGCACGAGACGCTTGAGACGTATCTTGAGACGGAGCAGCCCGAGCGCGGCTGGTGGTATCACATGCCCAAGTATATCGTCAGCCTGCTCAAAGCCTGGTACGGCGACGCCGCCACGCCGGAGAATGGCTTTGCCTATGATCTGCTGCCCAAGATCGAGGCCGACTACTCGTTTCAGAAGATGCTGCTGATGATGAAGGACGGCATCATCAAGGGCCTCTTCTGCATGGGCGAGAATCCGGCGGTCGGGGGGCAGAACGCGATCCTGGGCCGCCAGGCGCTCGCCAATCTCGACTGGCTGGTGGTGCGCGATGTTCACGAGGTCGAGACAGCGGCCTTCTGGCACGACGCGCCCGAAGTACGCAGCGGCCAGATCCGACCGCAGGAGATCAAGACCGAGATCTTTTTTATTCCCGCGTCGCTGACGGGAGAGAAAGCAGGCTCCTACACCAACACGCAGCGGCTGGTGCAGTGGCACGATAAGGCGGTCGATCCGCCGGGCGACTGTCGCTCCGAAGCCTGGTTTATGCTCCATCTTGGTCGTCGGCTCAAGCAGCTCTATCAGCACGACGATAGCCCGCGCGGGCGGCAGATTCGAGCGCTGACCTGGGAGTATCCGACGATCGATGCGCTTGGCGAGCCTGATCTGGATGCGGTGGTCAAAGAGATCAACGGCTACACCGTCGCCGACGGCAGGCTGGTCGAGGGCTTCGGCGCGCTCCAAGACGACGGCTCGACCGCCTGCGGCTGCTGGATCTACTCCGGGATCATGCCTGAGGAAGGCAAGAATCAGGCGAAGAATCGTATGGGCGACGATCAGGCGGCGCTCGGCTGGGGCTTTGCCTGGCCCGACAACCGGCGTATCCTCTACAATCGCGCCTCCGCCGATCCACAGGGTCGGCCCTGGAGCGAGCGCAAGAAGTGGGTCTGGTGGGATGCGCAGCAGGGCCGGTGGACGGGCTATGACGTGCCGGATTTTCCCAAGACTAAGCCGCCCGACTACCAGCCGCCGCCCGACGCCAGAGGCATCGACGCGCACGGAGGCGACGCGCCTTTCATCCTGATGTCCGACGGCAAAGGCTGGCTGTTCGCCGCGTCCGGGCTGCGCGACGGCCCGCTGCCGACGCACTACGAGCCGTGGGAGTCGCCGGTCGGCAACTCGCTCTACCCCGATCAGCCGCGCAGCCCGGCGGCGCTCTTCTTCGAGCGGCCCGACAACCGCTATCACGCGATCGGCGATCCGCGCTTTCCGTACGTGATCACGACCTACCGCCTGACCGAGCATCTGACCGCTGGCGGGATGAGCCGGTGGGTGCCGTGGCTGGCCGAGCTACAGCCCGGCGGCTTTGTCGAGATCAGCCCTGAGCTGGCCGCCGAGCTTGACATCGGTAACGGCGACTGGGTGACAGTCACGACGCTGCGCGGCGCGGCGGAGGCGCGCGCGCTGGTGACGCTGCGCATCAAGCCGCTGCGTCTCGATGGCAGCGTGCTGCACCAGATTGGCATGCCCTGGCACTTTGGCTACGGCGGCCTCGCGCGCGGCGGGATCGCCAACAACCTGAGCGCACTGGTCGAAGATCCAAACTCGCGTATTCACGAGGGTAAGTCGTTCACCTGCAATCTGCGCAAGGGCCGCGCGACCGATCAAGCTGTCGCCGCTGACGAAGGAGGCCGCTGGAGATGAGCGCATCCATTCCGCTGATCGATAAGTCGCTGGTCGGCACCACCGGGGCGCGTCCCGGCGCGATGGGCTATCTGACCGATACGACGCTCTGCATCGGCTGTAAGGCGTGCGAGGTGGCCTGCAAGCAGTGGAATCAGCTACCGATGGACAACTTCGAGTGGACCGGCCACAGCTACGATCATACCAAAGACCTGGGCGCGACGACCTGGCGGCATGTGGCGTTTATCGAGCAGATGAGCAGCGACGGCGACGGCAGCGCGACGCTGCCGCCCTTCCAGAGCGACTGGCTGATGATGAGCGACATCTGCAAGCACTGCGTCAAAGCGGGCTGCCTGGAAGCCTGTCCGACCGGCGCGATCATCCGCACCGAGTTCGATACGGTGGTGATCCAGCAGGATATTTGCAACGGCTGCGGCTACTGCGTGCCGTCGTGTCCGTTCGGCGTGCCCGATCTGAGCACCACGGACCACAAGGCGCATAAGTGTACGCTCTGCTATGATCGGATGGTCGACGGGCTGGAGCCTGCCTGCGCCAAAGCCTGCCCCACCGATTCGATCCAGTTCGGGCCGATCGATGAGCTGATGGAGCGGGCACAGCGCCGGGTTGCCGATCTCCAGGCGCGCGGCATCAGGAGCGCCTATATCTACGGCGATCGGGCGGTGGGCGGCACCTACGGCATCGAGGGACTCAACAGCTTCTTCATCCTGACGGCGGAGCCGGAGGTGTATAACCTGCCCGCCGCTCCAGCGCTGCCGCAGGATCAGGTCGGCCCCGCGTTTTTGACGACGTTGGGCGCGGCTATCGCGCTGGGCGTTGCCGCTATCGCGGCGCTGCGAGGAAGGTAGCGGGCCATGGAACAAGGAAACAAGAGAACAAGGGAGTTAAACGTTTATTCATTTGTTCTTTGTTCTTTGTTTCCCCTCTGTTCTTTTGCTCTTTTCTCGGTTCTTCGTTTGTTCCTTTGTTCTTTTGTTGTTTTGTTCTTTCGTCTCCCAGAGGCACCCATGTCAGTATCCTACGAGCGAACCTGGGAAAACCGGCGCAAAGGTGGCCGCTCCGTGACGGACGAGTCGCGCGCGAGCTACTACGGTATACCCGCGATCCACAAGCCGCACTGGAAATGGCTGATCATCTGCTACTTCTTCCTCGGCGGCATCTCGTCGGCCAGCTACGTCATCGCCAGCATCGCGGAGCTGTTCGGCGGTCGCGACACGCGGCGGATCGTGCGCGTCGGGCGATACATCTCGCTTGCGGCGCTGATTCCCAGCCCGATCCTGCTGATTCTCGACCTGGGACGACCGGAGCGCTTCCTCTACATGCTGCGGATCGTCAAGCTGCGCTCGCCGATGTCGGTGGGCACCTGGGGCCTGACGCTGTTCGGCGGCTTCTGTGCGCTATCGGCGCTGATCCAGGCGGCGCAGGATGGCCTGCTGAGCCGCGCGAATCTGCTCAGCCGGGCGCTGCTGGCGCTGCCCTCGAAGACGATTAGCGTGCTGGGCGGAGCCTTCGGCTTCTTTGTGGGCGGCTATACCGGCGTGCTGCTGGGCGCGACCGCTGTGCCGCTGTGGGCCAGAAACGCGCTGCTGCTCGGCCCGCTCTTCCTCTCATCGGCCATGTCCAGCGCCTCGGCGGCGATCACGCTGGTGCTGGCGCTGATGCGTGGCACCAGCCACCAGACGATCAGGCGGCTTGAGCGGCTCGACACGGCTGCGCTGCTGGCCGAGCTTGGCCTGATCCTGGCGGCGCGGCGCAACGCCGGAGCGGTTATCGGACGGCCTGTGCAGCATGGGCCGCTCAGCCGCATCTTGCGCTGGGGTGTGCTCGGCCTCGGCGTGGGCGGGCCGCTGCTGCTCCAATCGATCGGGCGGCTGAGCGACCGGCTGCCGGTGCGTGGCCTCGCGGTGCTCTCGTCGGTGCTGACGCTGACCGGCGGGTTTCTCCTGCGCTATGTGATGGTGATGGCCGGTCGCGCCTCCGCTGACGATCCGGAGGCGACCTACGAGCTTGCCCGGCGCGGGTGATGCCGTGAGAGCGCAGGAGGTCCGCGATGAGCTTCGATCGGCGTGATATTCGCAAAGCGATGGATGTCTATACCCTGGACAATGTCTACCTGGGTAGCGTGCTGGCGGTTATTCCCGGCCCGATCGCGGCGGGCGAAGGCGAGGTTGTGCCGGAGTCGTGCCAGACGAGCAGAGTCAGCGGCGAGTTGCTCGGCCCGATGCCAACGCAGACCATCGGCAATCCCGGCCCTACCACGCAATCCGCTGCCCGGCTCTACCACACGGCAGCCGACGGCGCGCCGCCCCTTGGACGCGGGAGCATCACCGTCGGCCTGTGGTGGGGCTTATTGCAGCGCCGCACCATCCCGCTCGATGCGATCCAGACGGTTTCGTTCGAGCGTGTGGTTCTGAAGTATCGCCGAGATCAGATCTAGGGGCGGCGCATCCCGATCTGCGCGCCCCGCAGCTCACATTACTGCGGTGCTGTTTCGGGCGTCGGAAGTGGGATTTTGGCGCTGGCAGCTAAGGTATTCTGGTTAAAAGCCAGGATTTCAAGCTGCTGAGCACCAGGAGGTACGCTCAGGTCAGAGATGATATGCTCTCCATCGGTAATATCCAGCGTTTTGAAAGGCCGCCGATCGATGTAGATATCCAGGCGGGTTAGGTTGCTCGTGCCGACAGTGATTTGAATACCGCCGTCGACCGCGCTCATCTGCGGATTCAGCCCGTAAGCAGGCTGTTGAGCGAGCGCCGCGCCAGCCGCATTGAATAAGTCTACATAGCCATTCAGCACATCATTTTTCGTTATGCGATGAACCTGATCGGGCACGATCCCCAGATCCTCAATCGGCTGTCCCGCGTACTGCCCGACCCGCACAGCGCGCCTCACGGCCAGGGTCAACGCAGCGCCTTTCGGCAGCCCTTGCGCGCTGGTTTGTTTTCCCTGATTGAGAATATTCATCACCGCCGTAGAGCTCCACATATTCGCTCCACCGGCCCCGCTGTTATCATCGACCCCGATCACTTTACCGAGGCCGTTATCCATGAATGCTGCGATGAACATATCGGTTGTGCTGTAGCAGAGCGCGTCAATAATCAGCACCACTGGTCCGTAATATTTTTGTCCAATATCATTGTAGCTGGTGCTGTAAGGTAAGAAGGGCAACGCCTGCGAAAAATCGCTGCCGCTGCGAAGACCTATCTCGATCGATGGAATCCAGCCTTTGAAATCGTAGGCGTCGGGAGCATTCTTCGTCAGCGCGAGGGTGGTTTCCGTATTCCGAAATTGATAAAGGGCCGTATCCACGGGTTTAGGTGAAAACAACTGTAATAAACTTTCACCCGCCGGAAGAATCCCTCCGGCATTACCGCGTAGATCTAAGATCAAGCCGTTTTGGGGAATCAGCGTCAATAAGCGCTGGAATTCGGTCAGAAACGCCTTGATAAACCCATCGGTGTTAAGCGGGGGCCAGGTCTGGGTTTTCTCGAATGTCGCGATCCGAATATAGCCGTAATCGCCATGCTCGGTGTTCACCGTGCGCACCGAGAAGTTATCCGGAATCGTCGTTGTTTGGCTCGGCTCCGGCGCGCTTTCAGCAGCAGAAGACGCGCCGCTATCGTTGGCGCTGGTCGTCGACGTGCTCTTAACAGCTTGTTTGACCTGATTCAGGGCATGAAGCTCAGGATCTACTGCCCTGATTACCGCTAAGAGATCATCCTTGGGATGATCGAACAGCTCTTTGACCACCGCTGCCTCGGCAATCTTCCATTGGAAACGTGTCTCGAAGCGTGTTCTGTGAGCATTTTTATATGTCACCAGCACCGAATCCGTGACCGGAGCAAAGCTATACGCCAGGTGCCGCAGGGTCATTAACTGAATGGCACGGGCATGGCTCGACGCGCGATTGGAGCCGAACGTCGTGCGGCGCAGCGCCTCGATGTCCTTAGCGATCGGCACCCCGTTCCAGAGCATGACCTCAAGACCGACCTTGAAATGCGGATCATCGATCTCCTCTAAGAGTTCTGCCACCACGTAGCGCGGGCGATTATTCTCGACATATTCTTGCAGCGTAAAGGGCAGATACGCGGCTTTGGTCTGGTATGGCGCAGGCAACGTGTACCGCGTGTGCAGATCGCGGAGGTCGATAAAAATATCGAGCAGGGCGTAGTGAAAGCTTAGCTCGCTGATGTCGGCCATTTCCTCTTTCAGGAGTCGCATACGGCGATCGGGCGCCTGAGCAAACAAGGCTGCCTTCAGGGGCAGGTGAGCATACACCGATTGAATCAGCGCGATGCATTGGTCGATAATCTGGCCGCGCTCTTTCATCGTCAGCGTTCCAGGCAGCTCGAGAAACTCCGCCAGGGTCATCGTTTGAGTATCCGGCATACTACGCTCCTTGAGTTATGGCACTTGGTCTACAGCTGGCGTGCCCGCTTCGCCAATCGCGATCTGCGCCAGCGGAACGCCTCGAATTTCACCAAACTGATCCAAAAACCGCATCAGCAGGCTATTGATCCCGCCGAGCGCACAGCAGGCAGTGCCGAGGCTCGCGGAGACGAGATACAACGTCTGCACGGCACAGCCCGCGTTCAGCAGCGTCAGGCGATACGCGATCGTTTCATACTTCCAGGCAAGCTGCTCCAGCCGACTGGTGATCAGCATGACCATCTGCGGTAGCCGGTTGGGGCTGCCCCACTGATGCGCAGCATTCGAGATCAGATGCGCTCCATACGGCGAAACCTTGGGCAAATGCCGGAGCGTATGCTGTTTGTCGTCGTAGGCATAGATACCGGCTGGAAGGCCATCGCAGAGACGTACGATCAGGTAAAACTCCAGTTCGTGAATGCCTCCGGCGCTCGGATAGGCTTTGGTATAGGTGGGAAGCGCCGGAGTCGCGGCAGCTTGCTCCAAGTCAGGTCCGCCGCTGCGGGCCTCGCTGGCGTTGAGGGCGAAAAACAACAGCGTGGAGAGCGCCGCCAGCGACATACCCCTGGCTCCATGCTGGCGTATCGAGCGCCGCGCCCGCAAGCTGCGCAGCATATCCGTGTCCAGCAGCTCGGCGTCGGGCGCGGGGAGAGGACATTCCTGAGCCGTGTGCGGCGGCTGGGACGCGGCTGGATAGGCGTGGTCGCCCGCGAATCGGTACGTCGCGCCAAATGGCTGATTGAGCCGATGGATCGTCGACTGGGTGTGAAATAGCCGATCATGAAATTCCCAATAGCGCCGTGTCGGAGGCTCGTGACGCGGCTCCAGGAAGCCCGTCAGCGCCAGCAGATCAAAGAGCTGGCGATACCTGTCATCGGCAGGCTCCGGCTCAGGCAGTGTGAGCAGCCATGCTCCAAGCTCCGGGGCCAGGTCGCAGATGATACAGGCGGCCTCAGGCGACTCAAGGCAGAACCGATCTCCGTCGCGGCGCACGTACGCGAAGCGCGAGAGCGTGTTGGCACAGGCGAGGGCCGGATTCTGCCAGGTAAAATCGGGAGTGAGCGGGTGGATCGTAAGCAGCGCTCGGTCGCCGGGCTGCCAGGTGAAGAACAGCAAGTTCTGCTCGATCAGTCGGCGATAGTAAGGCAGGACCAGGCGTTCAAGCTCAAGCCGGTCGAACATGTGAACCAGCTCGGCCTCCGAGGTGCTCCTGTGCAAAGCATCGCGCAGCCGACGCTGCCACGTTGCCGCGCGCTGCTCGCGCGGCTGAAGCTGGCTCGCATCGCGGCAGTGGATGCGCAGCGTGTGCGGAGCAAAATAAACGTCCAGCATGTCGCTCATCGCTCAGGCTCCGCCAGATCCTTGCCAATCATATCCAGCAACATCCAGGCATGACCAAGCACACGATCGCGCCAGGCAGGATCGGAGGGACAATACTGCTCAAGCAACGACTGACGCAGGGCCGCCGTGTCCTGTGAGCTCCAGGCCAGCCAGCGATCATAGAGGATCGCCTCGATCATCTGGCGCGCGGGATACGTGCCGTATTCAACGACCAGCGGGATACAGCGCTGCGGCAGACGGGTAAAGGCTTCCAGCACCAATCCAGAGAAGTTGTGCGTGCTCAGCGGCAGGTTATGGGCATCGAAAATCAGGCTGCGCCGCTGCGAAAGAACCGAGGGGAGGCGGATGGCTAGCTCGATCGGCGTAAGCTGCTTGACCAGGATCAGCGCCTCGCCAAACTGGCCGACTCCCGTGTGAAAATCCAGAACAATCAACGTCGTCACGAACTCAGGGATAAGCCCGGCAATCCGCTGCAAAACGCGCTGACTCCAGCCTGGAGCGGTGCCGCCGTACATCACGCCATCGGGATAGTCGTACTGACCGCCGGAGAAGGCTCTATTCCAGCCGGTTAAGCCGTGCGTCCTGATAAACGTTTCCTGAAAATCCCAGAAGCGGGCAATAGTGCGCTCGTCCCAATCTTGGAAACAGAGATGCTCATGCACCATCGGATAGAGCTGATTAACGGGCAGCACGCTGGTAAAGTCGATGATGCTGCGGTTTATATCAACATGCTGCTCATCCGTGCGGCTGAAATGCCGCATGCCCCACGCATTCAGGCCATGAATGTGGATCTGAAACATCGGATGACAGGCGAGATACTCGTTGTAGTGCAGCACAGCGCTTTGAATAGCCGAGCCACAGTAGCCCTCGACGCCGTGAGTTCCCGACAGCGTGATCAGCGCATAGGGCGAGCGATGGGGCACTATCACCGCATCACAAAACAGATCATCGGATTGAGGATGGGAAAATGCCTGGTGGAGCGCCGTTGCGCGCTGCGCAGCTTCCAAGAAGCGCGTGCGAGCGTGAACATAATCTGTGGAAAAAAAACGGTCGGCAGGAGCGCTAAATGGTAGTGTCATCTCGTTGCCCGGTGTGAACATCGCTCGTAACCAGATGAACCAGGTGTTTATCTTGCATCGCGAAGAGCAGCTCCAGCTCAAGCCCTGAGAATGCCTGTTGAATCTGCGGGAAGGTTGCCTGCTGTTGCTTGAGGTAGCTCAAGAAGACATACTCAAAAAAAGTCAACTGCTCTGGAGCGCGGTAGCGGCGGTAGTGTGCGTACCACCTCCCCTGACTCTGGCTGACACTTCGGATCGATGGATGCAGGATGGCGCGAATGTCCGCCGGATCGCTCACCGGAGTTGTGGTTGCTCCCTGGCACCACAGGCTAGCGCCAAGCTTGGAGCAGCGCAAGGCAATGTGCGCCGGCGCGCTCGGCGTGGGCATGCCGTGATCAAAATCCAGGTACAGACAGCCGAAGCCCTCGATCGCGGCGTAGCCGGTCTTCGCAGCCACTATTGAAAGAAGCTGCTGGTTCACGCTGCGATAGATCGGCGTCTGCTCGAAGGGATCGACGATCTCCGGGCCGTCGGACGTGCCAATCATCGAAAGAAACGGAGCATAGATATAGGTCGCCGTATGCATTGCGCGATCGGTTTCTAGGGTCCGTATGGGAACAGCCCGCTCAAAGGAGATCGGTTTGTAGCAGCCCATGTCTGCGAAGAACGTCAGCTTCTGGCGCAATCGCTCGCCGATCACCGAGGACGGTACGGTCTGACTGATGCGAAACGCTGTTTTTAGAAGAAACGCCTGGATACGCCAGTGAACAGCGTTTTTACAGACCAGAGCAGACCAGACCAGCGCGGCTGTGACCCAGTGGAAGAAGGCCCGCTCAACATCGCCGAGCGCCTCCAGGACTTCGGCGAGCAGCAGATGTTGATAGAGATAGTCGGCAGGCTGTTTAAAGCCTTCTAATTGCTGGAAGGCACGCTCGAAATGGGTAAGCGCCGCCGCATACTCCTTTTTCGATCTGGCGATTCGTCCTAAATTCAGCTCATTCGTGTAATGGATATTCGTAGTATAGAGCGCGGGCTGCTCACGGTAGCCGGAGATCCGCTGCTGAAGCGATTGCGCGGTCTTCGTCTCTCCGCCACGGAACGCCAGGAGTGAGAACGCATTCAATTGATACAGCTCATGCGTCTGGTGCGCCTCAAGCTCGGCGTGGATACCAGCGGCGGCAAGCTGATCGGCTGCGCGCGCCTGGTCATTGGTGAGCAGCGCTGCATATCCTTGAATAAACGCCAGCGTCGTCGCCTCGTCCTGGGTCGCTGGAGCAACTTCCATGTCCGGCTGTTGCAGCCGGGTAAAGTGCTGTAAGCCGAGCAAAAACGCCTGGCGCGCTACAAAGAGCCTGGCGCGCAGCGCAGCATCCTGCTCCAATCGACAGCAGATCGTCAGCCAGGCAAGCGCCAGATCGGTGGCACCCGTGCTCAGGATATGCCAGATGAAGATCATCCGCCGCTCAAGATCGTCGCTGGCAGGCTCCAATCGCTGGTTGTCGATCAAGAACTCGTAGAATGGCGAATCAAAGAGCTGAAGCCAGGTTTCGGGCAGACGTAGCGCGCTATGCCATTGATGGGCAGGATCATCGAAGAGATCTTCAGATGCGGCTGCTGCATCGCTCAGGCGTGAAAAAACCGGAGCATACGTATCGTAGAACGCAGGCGCTTGATAGCAGAAGCGTAGCGCGCAGCGCGTTTTCTGGTAAAAGTACCAGAGAAACGCAAGGTTTTCCTCGGTCATCGAGCTGTCGACAAGAACGAGCAGATACAGCTCTACGCCTTGAAGTCGCTCGGCAAGACGCATCGCCAGGCGCTTGGCCTTAATCAGATTGGTGTTGCCAATCGATTCAAGGCCATACCAGATGTTCGTCAGATCTGAGAAGTCAAGGTAGACGACCGGATCAAAAAGCAGCGGTAGCAGATCTTTAAATGATTCATGGAGCGCGGTTTGAATCAGATCGTAGGCAGCTTTAAATGGGGTGGCGTTGGGCTGCGTCAGGTCGATCACGATGGCTTGAGGCGCAGACGTTGGGCGTGCCGGGTCTGCGTCACGTATGGCATAGGTGATGCTCATAACGCATCCGCTTGAAACAAAAGGCCGAGCTTGCCGCGTGTCACCTTGTGGCGGAACTGCTGAACGAGGTCTTTTCTAGCGACGATTGTTTCAAAATGCAGGAGGCACTCGTCGTACAAAGCCAGCTTAGCGGGTCGGGGCATCGGGGCGTCGTCCAGTGTTTCAACAATGCGCATCAAGATGACCCAGGTATAAAAATGGTCGGGAAAGGCCCTGACCCAGGCCACCAGCCTTTGCACGTATGCATCGCCGGGCTTGAGAATCCGGCCTACTGTTGCCAGGGCTGGCAACAGCACGTACTGATCTTCACGTGGAACGGCGGTTAATTCCATGCAGAGCGCATACATCGGCTGCCACTCGCCCAGCGCAGATAAAACCGTAACCCGCATCAGGCTACGATCGGCAAAGAGGGTTTTGAGCGTTTCTTTCAGCTCGATGTCCAGTCGCACGTGCGCTCCCGACACCAGGCAGGCAAAACGAGATGCGGGAGTAGCATCTACGTCACGGATGCCGCACTCGATCACCGTGTCGATTGTATCTATCGTGGAAGTTCGGTCAAGGCTCTTTGGCGCAGACGTTGCGGCGATCACGTCGACACGATCCCGGTAGGCGTAGAAGGACTCCAGGTACGGAGCTGTTGCCATGATCAGCAGCTTGCGCACGGATACACGCTGACGAGCGCTCGCCGCCGCATCTGCCTGCGCCTGGATCTGCGCTGCCATATTCAGCGCCGCTGGCGGATGCAGCTCGTCCTGATGCTCCCGCAGCTCGTCGAGATAGGCGAGGAACAGCTCCGTCCATGTCATCACGGTCAGCGGGGCAGTTCGAGATAATATCCCAGTCTCAGGCGCGGCCCGCCGAGCGGCGACCAACAGGGCGGCGGCATCTGGAACGATCGCTTCCCGATCCAGCGCGGCGGCTAAGACTTCTCGGTAGCGCCTGCCAGCCGAGGCCGGATACATCGCTTGAAGACGCTCGCGACAATCTCCTAGAGCAAAGCTGCCGTCGAGCAATGCAAGAACCTGTCGAGCCAGAGCGGCGGCATCCATATCGAGCACGCCGGTCGCCGCGCTGCTCTGCACATCGACGCATCCGCCGCACGCGCCGACGATCTCGACAAGCCCGTCCCAGCGCGTCACCAGCGCGGGCGTGCCGACGCTGAGCGCCTCGACCAGGGCTTTTCCAAAGGATTCTTCAAGCGTTGTCGAGAGGTTGAGCAGGATGTCACTTGCTTGCAGCAGCGCGATCTTCTGCCGGGTATCGCGGATCGTTCCCAGAAATTCCACATGCGCTTCAAGGCCAAGCCTGCGCACCCGCGCGATCAGGACGCTGGCATAGGGCGTGTGCTCCTGTGTCGTCGGATCGCATAGCTCGCCGGCAATGCGCAGCTTTATCTGCGTGTATCCCCACTGCCGGAGCAGCGCCAGCGCATCGATCTGCCGATGGATCAGCTTGGTTGGAATGATCCGCGACAGGCTCAGCAGCGAAACCGGACGTCGACGCCCATCACTCGACGGAGGTGCCTGGTGCGGGGCAAGCGCTCCCTCCAGCGCGGCGGGGTGGGGAGCGACTCGAATGTAGGGGGCGAGATCGCCGTTTAGCGCTTGAATCGCATCACGCGCAAACTCGCTCGGCGCGATAATCACATCTCGCTCCGACAACAAGGGCGCTAAGAGTGCCCACTCCAAGGCATACAGGCCAGGCGAGTGAGCAATGAGGCAAAACGCAACCGGCGATCTGGCTTGATTGCGGAGCGCCATCAACAGCGGCGCGAAAAAAAGGTAGCGATAGTCGGGGCAGATCACGTCATACGCGCCGAAAGCCCGCTCGAATAAGGCCACATCCGCAGACAGCCGCTCCGGCAGCGGCGCGGGCGAATCGACCAGGCGCGATTGCGCAGCGCTCCAAAACTCCTCGTGGTTGTTCCTCGTTACAGCAACGCCGATATGGCGCAGGCTTGCGGCAAAGGCTTGCTCGAAGACATCTCCTGAAACAAATGCCCCGCTCGTATCTGTCAGCCGAAGTAGATGTAACGATGACATAGGTGCTCTACACGTAGGACCTTTGGTTGCAGTTGTAAGCAGGAATCGCTGCCCAGCTCGATCCGGCTCACCATCGCCCGCAAGGATGATAGGACCGTGGAATGCTGTTTATGATCTGGCAGGCCCGTCATCCAGTTGCAGCATCCGGCTCAACGATTGCCGGGCAAGCTGCGCCCTGATGAGCTCTAGCTCAAGCGCGGCGTGGCTTGGAAAGTTCGCTTCTTTGAACCATTTCGTGTAGTGCTGATCGAGCGTCAGCGCCTCGTGGCGAAAATGGTCTTGAAACAACTCCTGAATCGTTGCGTCGCGCCCGTGCTCGCTGTCGATCATAAAAGGCGCGTACTGGTCGATGAGATCCTGTTGAAAGGCTGCTTTGCGCAGAAAATCCTTGTAGCGATTCGTGAGGATCAGCTCCTCCATCAGCAGGCCGGTACTGCCCAGTCGTCCGTGCTTCAGCCAGAGCCACTGGTGCATCCGGCGACAAAGAGCCTTTTGCCGCATCAGATCATTAAAGAACGCTTCATCAATATGATTGTCTCGTAGCCACTGCTGAAACACATCATCTTTGACCAGACGATGTTTCAGTTTGAAGCGACGCCGCTCGTCCGCTATATCATCCGAGGTGACTTGGACGCCCAGCATCTCGGCCAGGATCAGGGCGAGGCCGCGATTCAGCGCGCTGAAGTTTGAATACTCAAAGCTGGCGTCGTGCAGCGCATGATACGACATGACATCGCCGCGCGTAATCTTCGTATCGCCTTCCCAGATCGAAGCATCTTTCAAGAGCAGCGTCTCGAAAAGACGATTATTTGCCAGCTCGAAATCGGCGACGAAGGGCGCTAAGTCGTCGGGGAGTCTGGTCAGGACCGTCAGCAGATCGATGGCGTCCTGACGTTTGACATCTACGTAGTTCGTAGCAAAGAACGCAGCGAGCTTGCCGCCATCGGCTACAATACCCTGCTCTACCGCCGCGCTGATAAAAGCCGGGCGCGTACGCTCTGCAAAGTAGATCTGCTTTGCCAGTTGCTCTAAAGCCTCGTACTGCGCTTGATCGATGATCCCATGCTGCCGGGCCTGCACCAATGTTTCCCGCACATTGACCATCGGCTCCGTGAGCGCGCGATAGTTGGTGTCGGCGTCGCCATGCACCAGCGCTACTTCGTCATCGTCGAGGAATTCGCCGCTGGCAAATTTCTTAAAAATCTCGCCGACGCCGCGCATGCCAAACGCGGATAGCTCAGCCGCACGCAGCGCTCCCATGCTGCTGGCACCATAGACATGGATGCCGCAGGTAAGGGCGTACAAAATTTCTTTGTGCCAGACCGCAGGTTTGGAAAGAAAGACGCCATCGATCAAGCCGATCACGCGGGGCTTAAAGTCGTTCACCACACCCAGCAGATCGCCTTGCTCCGCTGGAGGCAGGAAGGTTGCGTTGCGGATCTTTTTCGCCTCGGCCAGTGGCAGCGACGGGCCTAAAAAAACGACGATCTCTGCTGGTTGCAGCATTAAATGATTCCTCCTGCCGGAGAGTGGGTCGATGCCTCGCGTGCGAGCGTACTGCTCTTGATCCGGGCTACGGTAGATGCGTCGCAAACCTGCTCGATAAAACGGTATGCCCGCCACCTGGGGTTGTAGCCGTAATAGTAGTATCCCTCAAGGCCGGGCACGATTACTCGTAAGACGCTGATGTCGATTGTTTCCGGTGAAAGGTCGAACACAATCACCTGCTCCAGCCCGGCCTGTTTCAATCGCTCTATCAGCAGATACGCATCTTCCTCGAAGGTCGCGTGGCCGACATTGGTGTAGCTCAGCGGTACGCTATCGGCCTTGGATTCGACGTGTTTGACCAGCGAGGTATACCGGATGCGATTCGCGCGATAAATATCCTTGAATAAATCATCGCGCGCGCCCGAAATAATCAGCGTTCGCGCCTGGACCGCTTCCGTGAGCGCGCGCGTGATCGCTACTGCCGGGTTGAGATGCGCGCCATAGCCATGCGAGATCGGAACGACGTTCGATCGCATGTCGTAAAGATACGCCTCGAAGGTGGGAACGCCAATATCGGTTGTACAATCCAGAATAATCGGAACAAGCTCTTTCGCGCGCAGCATGGCGATGATCTGCTGGATCGTCTGATCCGCGATGCTCTCCAGCGTGATCCGCCTTTTCTGCCATCCATACCGCTCGGCCTCGCTATGACAGGACACGCCATCACGCTCAATCAGCTCGTACAGACCGGAGAGCAGCGCTTCTAAAAAGTGATTTCCGGAGGCCAGACCATTGGAGTCCATCGTAAAGGAGGCGGGGCAGGTCAACTGATTAAGC
>DASUTC010000344.1 GCA_036374795.1 Herpetosiphonaceae bacterium | reverse complement strand
ACGAGGGCAAAGGCACGGCGCGGCTTGGCAAGACGCTGGCGATCAATCCTGGGAGCATGTACGAGCAGGGCGTGCTGCAAGGCGCGATCGTCGATCTGGATCGGCGCAAGGGGATTCGTAGCTATACGCTGACGACTGGGTGACGAAAGAACCAAGAACCAAGAACAACGCGACGAGAACCGGGCACTGATTCTCCCCCTCGCCTGCGCACACCGAGCGGGAACGGGACCCGCCAGGGCAGCGCCGGGGTGAGGGCCTTGAACTCCAACCTCGAAATCTTGAAACGTGAGACTCGAAACTTGAAACGTGAGACTTGAAACTCGAAACTCGAAACAGTGAAAGGATAATCACGTGAGTCTGGGCGATTCATCACGTCGTCAGGCATCGGCAATGTCGGCCAGGGAGATCGAGTCGACGTTGTTCCTGCGCAAGGCGACCGGCCTGGTGCGATCCTGGTCGATGTTCGACGCATTCATCTACGCCTTCTTCTCGGTCAACTTAGTCACGCTTGGATTGTACATCATCAGCCAGATGTTCTACCTTGAGGGCGGGCTGATCCCAACGCTGCTGATCAGCGCCGCGCTGATTCTGGCCGAGATCGTGGTCTACGCCGGGCTGATCTCGGTCATGCCCCGCGCTGGCGGCGATTATGTCTGGCAGAGCCGTGTCCTGGGCAGCGGGATCGGCTTTGTGCTGGCGACCTGCGGCTGGTGGTTCATTCTCTGGCTATGGACGCCGCTCTACGCCGATATGCTGCGCCACACGGTCTTCGTGCCGCTGCTTGCGGTGGTAGGAGCCAGGGACGCGACGCTCTGGTTTGCCTGGGACGCCACCGCATGGTTTACGGTCTGCGTCTTGACGCTGGCCTACGTCACGATCGTGATTGCCATGGGCATGAAAACCTACGCCCGCGTGCAGCGCTTCTGCTTCTGGATCGGCAACGCGGGTCTGCTCGTCGTCTGCGCGTTCCTGCTCTTTGGCGACAATGCCGCCTTCCGCGCCGGGCTGGAGGCGAACGCCGCGCGGCTCCTCGGCACCGCGCCGGGCATCTACGACGCGACGATCGCGGCGGGGCAGGCGGCGGGCGCGATCCAGCCGCTATGGAGCAGCAGCCTGGGCGCGATCTTCCTGGCGATGCCCTATATCGTCTTTTTCAATCTCTGGCCCAACTGGGGCGCGACGCTCTACGGCGAGGTCAAGGGCGCTGACGATTTCAAGAAGAACTTTTGGGGCATGGCGCTCGGCCTGCTGGTGACGACTGGCCTGGCGATCCTGCTGTATCTCTCGATCGCCAAAACGATCACCTGGGATTTTTACACCAACGCGAACGCGGCCTACTGGAACTACCGCTGGGGAACCACCGAGACGATGCCGCCGCTGCCGGTCTGGCCCTATCCGGCGCTGCTGGCGATGTTCATGACCACCAATCCGGTGCTCCAGGTGATCGTGCTGCTGGCGATGAGCGCCTGGTTCTTCGGCTGGGCGGGCACGATGTTCCTCTCATCCACGCGGGTCATCTTCGCGGCAGCGTTCGATCGCGTCCTGCCCGAAGCGGTTGCGACGGTCAATCCCCGCACGCGCACGCCAACCTGGGCGCTGGCGCTGATGGTGCTGCCGGGGCTGCTGGTTTCGGCGCTCTTCGTGTGGGATGTCTTCGGCTTCAAGAGCCTGACGCTGGCCTCGACGCTGGTGATCGCGATCACCTACCTGGGATCGACGATCGCCGCGATCCTGCTGCCGTACACCAAGAAAGATCTGTATAACGCCTCGCCGATCGCCAGGTATCACATCGCGGGCATTCCGATCATGACTATCGCGGGCCTGATCTTCGCGGGCTTCCTGCTGTTCCTGCTCTACCAGTGGCTCGTCGATCCCAACCAGCTGTACGGCATCAGCTATCGGAATACCGCATCAGTGATCTTTATGCTAATCTTGTACGGCACGGCCATCGCGATCTACTTCGCCGCGCGCTTTTATCGCCAAAGCCGGGAAGGCATCGATATGAGCATGATCTACAAGGAGATTCCCGTCGAGTAGATCGCGGCGACATGCTGGCTGATCCGTAGGGGCGATCTGGCCGGGTCGCTCCTGCGAGGCCGATCACGATCAATCTAGTGACACGTTGCAGTAGAATGCTATGACTGAATCCAGCGACCATCGGGCTGATATTACCGCCGAAGCCCAGCGGATTATCGCGGTTGCGAACGAGCAGGGCGTGACGCTCCGGCTGCTGGGCGGTCTTGCGATCCGGCTGCACGCGCCAAGCGCGACGCATCGCACACTCGCCCGCTCCTACCCGGATATCGATCTGGCAACGCCGCGCCGCGAGGGCCAGGCCGCCGAGACGCTGCTGAGCGGGCTGGGCTACACGCCCGATAAATCGTTTAACCTGCTCAACGGCGCATCGCGGCTGCTCTTTTACGATCCCGCCTACGAGCGCCAGGTCGATGTCTTCGTCGGCAGCTTTGAGATGTGCCATCGCATCCCGATCACCGAGCGGCTCCAGCTTGAGCCGCTGACGCTGCCGCTGGCCGAGCTGCTGCTGACGAAGCTTCAGATCGTCCAGATCAACGAGAAGGATCTGCGCGACCTGCTTGCGCTGCTGCTCGATCATCCGCTGGGCGCGATAGACCATGAAACGATCAACGTGGCGCACATCAGCGGGCTGTGCGGCAATGACTGGGGCCTGTGGAAAACCGTCACGATTAACCTGGACAAGCTGCGATCCTTCACCAGCAGCTATGAACTGCCTGGTCCAGCCAGGCAGACGATCCAGGAGCGCATCGACGAGCTGCGCCGGAGCCTGGATACCGCGCCCAAATCGCTGAAATGGAAGACGCGCGCGGCGATCGGTGAGCGGATGCGCTGGTATGATCTGCCCGAAGAGGTGCAGCTCCGCAGCCCGTAGCGCAGCATTAAGGCGCATGATCTAAGTTTCGAGTTCAAAGTTCAAAGTTCAAGGTTCAAGATTCTCGCTTGTTCCTTTGTTCTTTGTTCCTTTGTTCTTTGTTCCTTTGTTCATTCATTTGGTGCGCGGTTGGCCGCGTCTCCTTCGGCGTCTATCTGGCTGGTTCGACGTCGTCGGTCCCAATCTGTTTATGCATGGTAGCAGGAAAGAAAGGAGCACAGTATGAGTACCCGGACGAATCACAAACGCTATCTAGTCACGCCGGAACAACAACTCTACCAGTCCTATTCCGTCGACGAAGACCAGATCCGCACCAATGTCCACTACGAACAGCCGCCAGCCTTTTTCTATCGCATCACCGGCGGCGAGTGGAACGTATATTCCTGCAACGTGTGGGATACCGCGACCACCGATACCGCGAGTCAGGCCGCGAAGCTGGACCTGATGGCCCAGCTCATGCAGCTTCAGCCGGGACAGCGCATCCTCGATGTCGGGTGCGGATGGGCCGGGCCGCTGGTGTATCTATGCAAGCAGTATGGGGTGCAGGGCGTGGGGCTGACGCTCTCGCCGATGCAGCAGCGGGCAGCCGAGGAGCGGATCGCAAAACACGGGGTAGACGCTCAGGTTCACGTGTGCCACTGGCAGGAGTATCAGGACGACCGTGGCTTTGACGCGATCTATACCGATGAGGTGATCGTGCATTTCAATAGCCTCGACGGCTTCTTCGGCAAAGCGTATGCCTTGCTCAAGCCCGGTGGACTGATGGTGAACAAGGAGCTGCATTTCGTTCATCCAAACTATATCAAAATGACGCGCGCCGGTGCGTTTGTGAACGACATCTACGGCACGACCGGCAACTACCGCACGCTCGCCGATGAGCTGACGCTGCTCTACAACGCCGGGTTTGAGGCGCAGGCGCTGCGGCAGATCCCGCGCGAGCACTACCACCGCACGCTTGACCGCTGGATCTCGAATATGCGGACCCACCGCAGCGAGCTGGTGGAGCTAGTCGGGACCACGCACTATCGCCGCTTCCACACCTATCTGAAGCTGGCTCATCTGATTATCAAGAACATGACGCTGGATATCGTCGTGGGCCAGAAGCCAAGCAGCGCCACGTAGCGAGTCGGGCGCTGCGCTGAGCGATGCCGGTGTCGAGCGCTCCACCTGTGTGCCGATGATTCTCCGCGAGTCGGTAGCCGTCAAGGTGACAATCACTTCTGCCTGACGCGCTCGTCATCGCGTGTGGCCCGCGAGGGAAGGGCACGCGATGCAGCGGCAGATGGCCTGCCGATCTGAAGCACGGCCATGCCGCCCAGCGTGGTCAGCACAACCATCGTCCAGAGCAGGCGGCGATAGCCGCCGAAGTGTCCCGCCAGCAGCGCGGCGCTGATCGGAGCCAGCGTTCGCGCCATGGTCAGCCAGAAGCTCATCGCGCCGTTGATGCTGCCGTAGTGCGCCGATCCATAGCGCTCGGCCAGCAGCGCCGCCCGCATGATCGTCAGCGTCCCCGACCCCGCGCCGAAGAGCGCGATCGACACCACCGCGCCGGGCGTGGTAGGACTGAGCACCAGCACCACCACGCCTAGCGCCTGCATGCCCATCAGACCGGCGGTGACAACCTGGCGCGGGTAGCGGTCGCCCAGCGGGCCGATGATCAGCCGACCGGCAACCGACATCAGGCCGAACAGCCCGGCGACGCTGGCGGCGCTCGCTGCGGAAACGCCCTGCTCGGTCAGGTAGGGGATCAGATGCACCGTGAGCGCGACCGTGGCAAACGTGCTGACCGCAAACGCCGCCGTGAACCACCAGAAATCGGCCTCGTGGAGCGCCGCCCGAAGCGGCACCTGCGCGTCTGGCGGCTCGGACACGACCGGCACCGACTCGTCCGCCGCGCCTCCGTCGGGGCGTAGACCAAGATCCTCCGGCGAGCGGCGCAGCGCGAGGGCATGCAGCGGGATTGTGATTCCGGCCAGGATGATCGCTAAGATCAGCAGCGCGGCTCGCCAGCCGTACCGGAGCACCAGTTGGGCGCTGAGCGGAATGAACACGAAGCTGGCCCACGCGCCGAAGAAGGTCAGGATTGTGAGCGCGCGGCCTCGCCGCCGCCGAAACCATGTCGCGATCAGGGCAAAGGCCGGCTCATACAGGTTGGTCGCCATCACCAGGCCGATCCCGGCCATGATCAGATAGAAGCTCCACAGCGTCGTCACCTGGGACCAGGCGACCAGCAAGAGGCTACCCAGGCACGAGCCTGCCGTCATCAGCGCGCGCGGCCCGTGCCGGTCGAGCCAGCGACCCACGGGCACCGCCGCGAGGCCGGAGCAGAGCAGCGCCAGCGAGTACGCTCCCGTCAGCGCCTCCCGCGACCAGCCCAGATCGGCCTGCATCGGCGCGATAAAGACCGTGAAGGCATAGTAGAGGATGCCCCACGAGATCACCTCTGTCACCGAGACAGCGCCCAGCAGCACCCAGCCATAGTAGAGGCGACCGCGCCAGAGATGGAGCATCCTATGCATCCTGAAGCACTCCTTGAGCTACTGGCAGCCACATGTCGCCGCCGGGGTAGCGCCGCAGCACGTATCCTTGACATTGGCCTCGCAGCACGTCGCCAGAACGCTGGACGAGCAGCATCCTCCCGACTCAGCGCGGGCTGAGCTTGCCGTGAGCGTAAGCAGTGGAACCTCGCTCGCGGGTGGGCCTAGCGTCACGGCACAGCCCGCGCTATCGGCATCTCCTGAGCAGACGCCGGTTTCCGGCAGCACGAGCTGTACCTGCCGTGCCGCCTCCCAGTCACCGGCAATCGCTGCAACAACCGAGCGTGCCTGCTCATAGCCCGTCAGCAGTAAGAAGGTCGGCGCGCGGCCATAGCTCTTGCTCCCGATGATATAGAAATCCGGCTCAGGATGACTCAGCTCGTCAACACCGTGCGGGCGGACGGTGCCGCAGCTATGAACGTTGGGATCGATCAAGGGAGCCAGCACCACCGGACTTTCGACCGCCGGGTCGAGCGCCAGGCGGAGCTCGCTAAGGATCGACAGGTCAGGGCGAAAGCCGGTCGTGACGATGATTTGATCGACCGGACCTAGCTGATCCTGCTCGCCCACCACCCGCAGCCGCTCTCCTACGCGCTCGATCGCAGTAATCTTGAAGCCGGTGGCTACCTGGACTGTGCCCTGCTCCACGAGATGGCGCACGCGCTGCCCAAGCGCGCCGCGAGCGGGCAACTGATCGAGGTCGCCGCCGCCATAGACCTGCTCGGTTAATCCTCGCCGCAGCACCCAGATTACCCTCGTCGCCGGTGCCCTCTCCGCCAGTGCTGCGAGATCCAGCAGCGCGTTGAAGGCCGACGCGCCACTCCCCGCCACCAGGACCGTCTGGTTGGCATAGCGGTCGCGCTCCGCGCCGAGCACATCGGGAATGCCATAGAAGATCCGATCGGCGGCGGCTCGTTCGCCGCGCGCCGGGACGCCAGAGGCACCCACGGGATTGGGCGATTGGTAGCTGCCTGAGGCGTCGATCACAGCCCTGGCGAGGATCGTCTCCTCAGCGCCGTCGGCGGTGCTGACGCTGACGACAAAGGGAGCGGCCTCGCGCCCCACCGTTTTCATTTTATCAAATCCCTGGCGCGTGATGGTGCGCACGCGGGTGTGCACGCGCAGGTGAGGCCGGATCTGCGGAAGCTCCGCCAGAGGCAGCAGGTAGTGCTCGACCAGCTCACGACCTGTCGGATAGCGATCGGGATTGGGCGCTTTCCAGCCCGCAGCGGTCAAAAGCCGAGACGCCACCCCATCCGTCGCGTAGCTCCAGGGCGTAAAGAGCTGGACGTGCCCCCACTTGAGGACGCTGGCTCCAACAGCGGGACCGGCCTCCAGAATGAGCGGTGTCTCGCCGCGACGTACGAGATGGGCGGCAGCGGCGAGGCCAACCGGACCCGCGCCAATCACGATCACCGGAAGAGTTGAGCGGTCCATACGATTCCTCCATTCGGTATATTGAAGATTATCAATATATGCGACAAAAATAGACAGGGGTCAGGCCAGCATATACTGAGCGGCGTTCCAGATGGATGAGAGTATAGACTATATATTGAAGATTGTCAATATAGTAAAAATAATCCTGCGTTTCATGCGAGGCACGGAGCTATGCCAGCGTGACGGGCAGACTCCGCAGCCGATGCATCAGTGGGCGATCGACATACCGAATCTCCGACGGCTCCACCGCCAGCCGCAGCTCCGGGTAGCGCGCGATCAGCGTGCGCAGCGCGATCTTTCCCTCCAGCCGCGCCAGCGGCGCGCCGAGGCAGAAGTGTATCCCATGTCCAAAGGCGATATGCTTGTTGGGCGTGCGCGTAATGTCGAACGTATCGGGATTGTCGAAGACGCGCTCGTCGCGGTTGGCCGATGCGATCAGTGGCATCACCATCGCGCCCTTCGGGATGGTCACGCCGCTCACCGTAACCTCTTCGACGGTGTAGTTTGGCTTGGTCGAGGCGACGGGGCTGTCGAAGCGCAGGATCTCCTCGACGGCTGAGCCAATCAGCGCTGGCTGCTCGCGCAGGAGCGCAAGCTGATCGGGATGAGTCAGCAGCGTGCGCGTGCCATTGGCGATCAGGTTGATCGTCGTCTCATAGCCCGCCAGCAGCAGCAGCACAACCATCGACACCAGCTCGTCTTCGCTCAACTGCTGGCCCTCGTCTTCGGCCTGGATCAGCGCCGTCAGCAGATCGTCGCGCGGATCGGCCCGCCGCCTGGCGATCAGGTCGCGCATAAACCCGATGATCGCGCGCACGTCGAGATACAGGCGAAACATGTTGCGCACGCTCAGGCTGCGCGTAAAGACTCCGGTCCACTGGCGGAAGGCGGCGCGATCCGCCTCTGGAATGCCGAGCATCTCCGCGATCACCGTCACCGGGATCGGCTGGGCGTAGGCATCCAGCAGATCGACCGTGCCCTGGCGCTCCGCCGTGTCGAGCAGCTCATGGGCCAGCGACTCGATGCGGCCTTCCAGATTTGCGACCGTGCGCGGCGTGAACGCCTGGTGGACGAGATTGCGCAGGCGGCGATGTTCGGGCTCATCCTCGATGATCATGCTCTTAGCCATGGCCGAAAAGACCTTGGGCAAGGGAATCGGCGTGCGGCGGGCCTTGCCGGTTGCGGTGGAGCGGTTACGCACGAAGCGCTTATCCTTGAGCATGCTCAGCGCATCGTCGTAGCGCGCGAGAACATACATATTGATCAGTCGTCCCATTCTGGCCTTGCTGACCGGCGCGTCGCTGCGCATCCAGCGGTAATACGCATACTCATTGCGCAGAAAGTCCGCTGAGTTGATGTTGATCGGCTGTTTGATATTCATGGTGTTTCCCCTTGAACCGCCTGGTTCATGTGATTATGCTACGAGCCGTCAACGGCACAGATTGCAGAGCGCGCTGCTGCAAGCCGCATGCTCGGCGCGTACTATTGACGGGATGCTTATCATGAGAGATAGTTGTCTGGCATCGCCTGGAGTATCAGGCACCATCTATACGGCGCTATCTCTTCAGCTCGGAGGATGTTCATGGCATCACCCACGCCATCGCCGTCAGCGATCCGCTGGCAGGATACAGCACTCCACGTCGCGCGGGCAATTCGTCGCCGCGTGCTTGAGCATGTGATCATCAACAACGGCGGCTACCTGAGCCAGGCGTGCTCGGCTGCCGAGATTCTGGCGACGCTCTACACGCGCATCATGCGCCTGGGGCCAAGCCAGGCACCGCTGATCCCAAAGCCGTTTCCGGGCGTGCCCGGCGCATCCAACCCGCAGGCGTTTACCGGCGCGGACTACCACGGGCCGAAAGGCGCGGCCTTCGATCGCTTCATCGTCTCGCCCGCGCACTATGCGCTGCCGCTGTACGCCGCGCTGATCGAGGTGGATCGTCTGGCCGCCGAGGCGCTGGAGCAGTTCAACAAGGACGGCAGCACCGTCGAGATGATCGGCGCTGAGCACTCGCCCGGCATGGAAGTCACGTCCGGCTCGCTGGGACAGGCGCTCAGCCAGGCGGCTGGTATCGCCCTGGCGCGCAAGCTGCGCGGCGAAACCGGGCGCGTCTGGGTGCTGATGTCTGACGGCGAGTTCCAGTCGGGCCAGACCTGGGAGGCGCTGCAAGTGCTGGCGTTTCATCGTCTGGATAACGTCGGCATCTATGTGGACGTTAACCGGCAGCAGTGCGACGGCAGCATGTCCGACGTGCTCGACATCGAGCCGCTCGACGAGCGGATTCGGGCATTCGGAGCGACGGTCTTTGCCGTGGATGGTCACGATGTCGAGGCGCTCGCCGCGCCTGCCGCCTTGCCGCCCGCCCACAAACCGCTTGTGGTGCTGGCCCAGACCAATCCCTGGCAGGGCATCGACCTGCTCCGGGCGCGCGCGCCGAAGCTGCACTATGTGCGCTTCAGCAGCGCGGAAGAGCGCCAGCGCTTTGCCGATCTCCTCGCGACCATGCCGTAGTACCAGGAGCTTAGAGTTATGAATCTGCTGACTCGTGTCCACGCTCAGAATCTCGTCGACTGGGCGCGTGATAGGCCGGAGGTCGTGGTGCTCTCCGCCGATCTCACCAGCTCGACCGAGATCGATCTTTTTCGCGATACGTATCCTGAGCGCTTCTTTTCGATGGGCATGGCCGAGCAAAATATGATGAGTTTTGCCGGTGGTCTGGCCCGCGAAGGCTTTTTTCCCTTCGTCCACACGTTCGCCGTGTTCCTGTACCGGCGCGCGCTCGATCAAATCTCGATGTCGATCGCCTATCCCAATCTGCCCGTGCGCATGTTTGGATTTTTGCCGGGCATTACCACGCCGGGCGGCGTTACGCACCAGGCGATCGACGATATTGCCACGCTGCGCACGCTGCCCAACATGACGCTGCTGGAATGCGGCGATGCCACCGATGTCGAGACGGTGCTGGATGTCGCGCAGGCGATCGACGGGCCGGTCTATGTGCGCATGCTGCGTGGCGAGATTCCGCGCCTGTTCGATGCCAGCGACGCCATGCGGCTGAACCAGGCCCGTGTGCTGAGCGTCGGAACCGACATCACGCTGCTGTCGAGCGGCATCTGCACCGAAGAGGCCATGCGCGCCACGAGCGTGCTCCAGGCGCGCGGCGTGTCGATTCAGCATCTCCATATTTCCACGCTCAAGCCCTTCGACGATCCGGCCGTGCTCCACGCGCTCGCGCAGCCGCGCTACGGCGTGATCACCATGGAGAACCACAGCGTCACCGGCGGCCTGGGAACGGCGGTGGCCGAGATGATCGCCGAGGCCGGTCTGGCGCGGCGGCTCGTTCGTATTGGACTCAAAGACACCTACGCCCACGGAGCCAGCCGCCCCTACCTGATGCGCGAGTATGGCCTGGATGCTCTGGCGCTGGTCCGTCAGGTCGAGGCGCTGCTCAACACGTCGCTCGACATCGACGAGGACGATCTGGCCGCGATTCGTCTTACGCAGGTGCATAGCGTCGCGAAAGCCGAGGCCCTGTAATGCGTGCCAGCAGCGCGATCAACCTTTCCGGCGAGCGGTTCCGGGTACTCTACCAGCTCACAGGCGATCAGGCCGAGGCCGAGCGTAAAGCGCGCGACATCTGCCTGGAGCAGACGGTCGAGCTGCCCGACGATCTTGTATCCGACCGCGCTATTCGTGACAACATCGTCGGGCGGATCGAGATGCTGCGCGCGCTCGAAACGGAGCGCTTCGAGGCGACGATCAGCTATGCCGTCGAGACGGCTGGGGGTGAGCTGCCGCAACTACTGAATGTAATCTTCGGCAATATCAGCATCAAGCCCGGCATTCGGGTCGAGCGACTCGATCTTCCAGCCAGTCTGCTGGGCATCTTCAACGGGCCGCGCTTTGGACGGGCCGGAATCCGGGCGCTGCTCGGCGTTCCCCGGCGACCGCTGCTGTGTACGGCGCTCAAGCCGATGGGTCGCTCTTCTCGTCAGCTCGCGGATCTAGCCTACCAGTTCGCGCTGGGCGGCATCGACATCATCAAGGATGACCACGGGCTGGCAAATCAGCCGTTCGCGCCGTATCGCGAGCGCGTGCAGTTGTGCGCGGCAGCCGTGGAGCAGGCCAATCACGAGACGGGCCGCGCCTGTATCTACATGGCGAACGTCACCGCCGCCGCCGATCAGGTCGTGGAGCGGGCACGCTTTGCGAAAGAGGCCGGCGCGCGGGCGCTGCTGGTCGCGCCCGGCCTGATCGGGCTGGACTCGATGCGTCTGCTGGCCGACGACGATGCGCTGGCGCTACCGATCATGAGCCATCCCGCGTTTCAAGGCAGCTTCGTCACCAGCCCCGATCAGGGCATCGCGCCCTCGGTGCTCTTTGGGCAGCTTGCGCGTCTGGCGGGCGCGGACGCGACGATCTATCCCAACTATGGCGGGCGCTTCTCCTTTAGCCGCGAGATCTGTCAGAGCATCGCCGAGGGAACGCTGGTGCCGATGGGCACGATCAAGCCGATTCTGCCAACGCCCGGCGGCGGCATGAGCCTGGAGCGCGTTCCTGAGATGCTTGAGCTGTACGGGCGTGACGTGATCTTTCTGATCGGCGGCGGGCTGCTCAAGCATAGCCCCGATATTGTCGAAAACTGCCGCTATTTCCTGAAGATGGTCGAGCAGTAGGCGGAGTTTCAAGTTTCAAGTTCCGAGTTCCGAGTTCTCCCTGGTGTGCCGGGTGCCCCTGCGCGTGCCAGGCGGGTGCCATGCCGGGTGCCCTTTGGGCATGGGCACCCGGTTCTGTTGTTCTTTCGCTGATAGATCTACATTGCGGCGGCTCCGATATTTCGTTATGATCCCGCCTGAGGAGTATCCTATCAGTGCAGGAGCAGGAGTGCATGACACCAATTCGATTAGTTCAGGTTGGGATGGGCGGCTGGGGCCGCGATTGGGCCAAGATGCTGGCGCGGCACACGAGCCTGGCCCAGGTGGTCGCGTGTGTCGATGTGGAGCCGGGCATGCTGCGGCGGCTTCAGAGCGATGTCGGCGTTGCGGCGGGCGCGTGCTTTCCATCGCTGGATGCCGCGCTTGAGGCCACCGACGCCGATGCGGTGCTTGTGACGACGGCGCTCGACGGGCATGTGCCGGTGGCGCTGGCCGCGCTTGAGGCGGGCAAGCATGTGCTGGTGGAAAAGCCGTTCGCGCCGTCGCTGGCCGAGGCGCAGCGGGCGGTCGAGCTGGCGGCGGCCAACGGGCGGGTGCTGATGGTCAGCCAGAACTATCGCTTCTATCCCGCCGCGCAGACCGCCGCAGCGCTGATCCGGGAGGGCGTGCTTGGCCCGATAGGCGCTGTGAGCGTTCAGTTTCGGAAGTACGCCAACACCGAGCCGCCGGGGAATCATCGGCACTATGTGATTCGGCATCCGCTGCTGATGGACATGTCGATCCATCACTTCGACCTGATGCGCTTCGTGCTGAATCAGGAGCCGGAGGTGGTGAGCTGCCACGCCTGGAACCCGCCCTGGAGCAACTTCGGCGATCCGGCGGCGGCGAGCGCCACGATCACCTTCGATGGCGGCGCGGTCGTCAACTATCATGCAAGCTGGGTCAGCACCGCAGAGCCGACCACCTGGGCCGGAGACTGGCAGATCGAGGGAGCGGAGGGCGCGCTCACCTGGACCAGCCGCGACGACAACTCAACCGACGCCGATGCGGTGACGATCCGGCTGCGGGGCAAGCGCCCTCGCCGCGTGCCACAGCCGGATCTGCCATACTGGGATCGCGCGGGCTCGCTTGCCGCGTTTGCTGCGGCGATCCGCGATCGAGCGGAGCCGTCGGCGAGCGGTCGGGATAACCTGGGCAGCCTCGCGCTGATGTTCGCGGCGGTCGAGTCGGCGACGACCGGACAGCCACAGGCCGTTGGAGCATAGACGCCATCCGCCGCGCGGCGGGCTTGACGTATATCGGTAGCAAAAACGGCGGCTCAAGTGGGAGCGCTTGAGCCGCCGCGCCGATCATGCGACGGGCGCAACATCTTCTGGCGACGCTGCAAGCTGATCAAGATAGACTTTATCTTCAACGCGCAGCAGGGATGGATTGAAGAACTGCGCGGTGCAAAAGAGCACGAGCAGCGCGCCCAGCACCACGAACATCGTCCCGACGTTGAAGAAGCCCGCCAGTCCAGCGAAGGCCGTACCCAGCGGAAAGGTAAACTGAGCGATCACCCGACGCACCGCAAAGACGCGGCCTTGCAGCTCACGCGGCGTTTGGGTCTGCCAGATCGCCTGTGAGTGCGCGTTCATCAAAGGGATCATCCCAATGTTCACGCCGATCAGCGCTGCCGTGACGTACAGCAGCGGCGAGAACCCGATCGCGATCATCGCGCTGCCTGAGATAATCATCGGCAGCAGCACGCCATAGACCCGCCGCCGCCTGAGGCCGCCCCAGGTGCTCATGACGATTCCGCCGAGCAGGCCGCCGATGCCGGTTACGGAGCCAAGCAGCGCGATTGCCGTTTCGTAGGTGTAGCCCCGCGCCGCCCAATCGGCTGCCAGATTGAACTTTACGATCAGCGGCTCCAGCACGGCCAGCGGCGCGCCAACGAAATTTGCGACGGTGAAGGTGCCGAGCAGCCACAGCATCGGGCGGCGCTGCCAGATATAGCGCGCGCCCTCCTTGACATCGTCCCACATGCTGGGCCTGGACTGGCCCGCTTCGACCAGCAGATCGGCGCGCTTGGGCGACGGCACATGCAAAAACAGCAGCGTCGCGGAAGCGATCATAAAGGTCAGCACATCCACCCCGATCGCCAGCACCGTGCCATCCTGCAACCAGGCAATCGATGCGCCAAACGGGATGCTGCTATAGCCCTGGCGTGCCAGCGCCGGAAGCCCGATCATCATCGCGGCGAGCGGCGGCGAGAAAATACCGGAGAGCGAGAAGATCGTCTGCATCATGCCGTTTGCCCGTGGCAGGCGCTCCTCAGGCACCAGCATCGCGTAGGACGTGTCGAAGGCGGAATCGTGAAACGTGTTGAAGATCGCCGCCAGGACCAGCACCACCAGCAGGCTCCATAGCTGGAGCGTCTGGCTTAGGATCAGCGCGATCAGCAGCACGCTGAGCAGGCCGCTGCCTAGATCCGAGAGCATGATCGTCAGCTTGCGATCGTGGCGGTCAGCCCACGCTCCGGCAATCGGCGCAAAGATCATCGTGGGAATGCCGAACGCCAGGGTCATCGCCGAGAGCGCAATCGCCAGCGCAGGCTTCTGCTCAGGGCGCGGATACAACACCTGAACGACCCAGATATTGATCGCAAAGAATGTCAGCGCGCTGCCGATCACCGACAGCGATTGGGTACACCAGAGGATCAGAAAGGTCCGCCAGCCATTCGGCGGTGTTTCGTACTGCATGGGCTTGCCCTCGTATCATCGTCAGGCGTCGCGTAACGCCACGTCAAGAAATTCAAGCGAATCGTCGGCAACCACCACATCGATGCGCGCGGCGTTCGTCACGCTCTGGAAGCTGATCAGCACTGCCGGAGCGCCCGCAATCTCGATCTCGCGTTCGGGCAGCGTGCGCATCCTGGGATGACGCTCCCAGAATGCGCGCACTTCGGGCGACGATTGCACAAACATGCGCAGGCTGGAGCTTGTTCCACCGCCGCACGACTCACACCAGACGTGAATGCCCCGCCGCGTTGGATAGGGAGCGCCCAGCTTTCCGCCGGGCACGCCGATGCGGAGCGGCATCGTTCGGCCACAGCCCGCGCACAAGATGCCGCCGTGTGCCAGGCCCTCGCGATACGATCCATAGGCTGCGCTCATGCCGCGCAGCAGCGCCGTCCGAATCTGCCTTGCCCCACCGAACGCATCCCACGAGTCGGTGAACCAGATCGAGGGATCGGCGGACTGGCAGCAGTGCGGGCAGCGCACATCGAGCATGCCCAGCGCCTGATCGTAGGTGCCCACCAGCTTATGCAGGCCACAGATCGGGCACCAGATGCGCGTCTGACGATAGGCGGCGTCATGTACCACACCGAACGGCTCCGCCGCCGAGCGGAGCTGCGTGCTGAGAATACGCCGAAACGCGAGCTTGCCGCGATGCACCCGAACAGCCACAGCGTTCTCCGACAATCCCAGGTGCTCGGCAATCGCGGCGTGCGGCGATTCCTCGATGTACTTCTGCACCAGCACGGCGCGTGTCTCCGCAGGCAGCAGCGCAAGCGCCTGGTCGAGCAGCGTTGCTAGCTCGGCGCGCTCCAGCGCGACCTCAAGATCGAACGGATCGACGACCTGCGCGTCCCAGTCCGTAGCTTGCGGATCGGCGGCGGGCGGCTGCACGAGGTGCGCGCCTTCTCGACGCTGGCTGCGCTGCCAGTGTCGGCACACGTTGCGGGCGATTGCCCAGAGCCAGGCGTGGACCCCTGCCGGATCGACGAGACGATCGCGCAGCCGCCACGCGACCAGCAGCGCTTCCTGAGCTAAGTCTTCGGCGGCGTGTCGATCGCCCGTGAGATGCGCGCACAGCCGTACCAGCCGCGCGTGATCGCTGTCGCTTATGTTATGTAAAACCGTGGCGGTGGAGGAAGTCTGTGTATGCACCAAACCATACCTTTATCTACCAGGAGTTACGAAGTTAACTCAATGGAACTCCTCTATCCGAGAGCGTTTGTATACAGATGCCCGGAGATGTACCAGATCTTACATAGATTTGCTTGAATTTTGCAAACAATACAAACTGCCCCGGCACCAGTCATCAGATCTGGGCCGGGGCAGTTGGATGCGATCGCGGCTAATCTCAGCGCAGCGGTCTGTGCGCTGTCCGGGGCTTCACACCGTCTTGAGCGGCAGAGCGCAGATCGAGCAAGCCCGTCACACCGCTGATCCGGCCAACCACCACGATCGACGTGACACCTGCCGCCGGAGCCTGGACGTTGAGCGTGATCGTGCCATCCCGATCGTCATGGGTACGCCCGCCGCCGAGCGCCACCGCCGAGCCGTCGGCGCGATTGCCCCACACCGAGAGCACCTCGCCCGGCTTGAAGCCGCGCCCGGTCACGCCGAGCACCGTTCCGTGGCGCTCGGCCTGAAGCTCCAGCGGCCCGTCGAGCCGCCTGCCGATCGTCAGAAAGAGCGGATTGCCGAGGTCGAGGCCATCGTCGCGCACCAGGCGCAGCGTCGTCGTCGGGGCCGCACCTGCCACTCGGAAGCGGATCGGCACCACCGTCTGCTCCTGGGGTCGCAGCGCGCCGACCGCGATCGTCAGCGTGCCGCCGCGATCGTCGCGGGCACGAATCCAATCGTCGGCGCGCTGCGGCTGCGCATCCAGCACGTCGAGCACGGCGGGATCGTACGAGAGCCGCGCGCTGCTGGCGCCCGCGCCGCGTCCGGCATTGAAGGCCCGCACGCTGACGGTGACAATCGCTCCGGGGGTCGCGCCGCGTGACGGCAGCGCCGCCTCCGACCAGAGCACGTCAGCAGGTGCGGCGATCGTATCGGGCGGATCGGGCGTGGGCGTGGGGCAGGGATCGGCGATCAGCACCGACGCCTGCACCTGCGCGAGCAGCACACCACTGCTGACCAGATACAGCCGCCCCGTGATCGTGTAGCTGCCGGGCACCGTCGCGTTGCCGCCCGTGATCGTCACCGTGCGCGGGCTGTCAGCGGCGATCGGACCTTCGTAGACCGTCTCCGGCACGCCCGGAGGGCCGCCGCTCTGCGCTACCGTGTGCGTCATGCGGTACTCATCGGTCGTCGCGACCTCGGCGGTCAGCGTGAAATTCGGGATCGTGCTGCCGGTCACGTAGCAGGATTGCAGGCCGCTATAGAACACGCGCTGCGGCGCGGCCTGCGCCGGAATCAGGCTCGTCAGCAGCAGGCTCAGCGCGACGGCCAGCGACAGCCAAAAACGTCGAGGCATACAGGCTCCTTTCGGGACGTGCCGCTACTTCTGTGCGGACGGCAGGAACGTCTGATAGTTGTAGATCGTGAGATACTGCTCGGCCACCGGCGCCTGCACCCGCTCGCCGCTGCGCGCGCGGGCCATCACGCGCTTGTAGATTGCGCGATCGGTCAGATCCGCCGTGTAGGTCCAGCTCGTGCCCGTCACCGTCGCCGCATCCCAGGTCGCGCCGCCGTCCAGGCTGATCTCGACCGCAGCGCCCGCGCTGACGGTGCCGCTGAGCGCGAGCGTTTGGCCCAGCATCCTGGCGCAGGGACCCGGCGCGGCGATCGTCGCGGTGGGAGCGCCCGCGCTGTTGCGGAGATAGGTCGCGCCCCGGCTGCCGTCGGCGATCAGCACGTCGAGGCCGCCATCGCCGTCGAGATCGGTGAGCGTGAGCGTCTCAGGGCGGTAGGCCGCGCTGTAGGGCAGGGGATAGGATTCGTAGGGCGCGAGCGTGCCATCGGGCTGGCCCCGGTAGAGCGTCAGCGCGAGCCAGCCGCTATGCAGCGCGACCACGTCGTTGCGTCCGTCGTGGGTGAGATCGGCGACCGCGACCGACTCCGGAATATGCCAGGCGGTCATCGTCACGGGCACCGAGGCCAGCAGCCGATCGGCCTGCTGCGGAAAGATATTGATATAGGCGTCGGGATCGTTGCCGCCCGCGCCGACGACCAGATCCGCGCGTCCATCGCCGGTGACATCGCCGCTGGCGACCGCATGGGCCGCGAAGTCGCCGTCCTGCGCGCGCCGATGCCCCGTTGAGATCAGCGTATCGGCGGCGAGGGTGTAGAGGCTGACGTGATTGCTGGGATTGCCGGTGCCGCGCAGCGCCGCGAGATCGAGCTGGCCGTCGTGGTTGAGATCGCCGGTCGTCAGATCGGTCGCGCCGCCGTTGGGAAAGAGCGCCGCCCGCGCCGCGCCTAGCGCATGGTCGGCGAGCTGCGGCAGCACGCTCACGGTTCCATCCAGCGTCGTGTAGGCCAGGTCGGTCAAACAATCGGCGTTCAGATCATCGGCCAGCAGCGCCTCGGCGTCAGCGCTCAGTGCGCGCTGGCCTGGCGATGCGAGCGAGCCGTTTGCCGAGGCGGTCGCCAGCGCCAGCCGGTTAGCGGGACGCTGCAACGCGGCCAGGTCGGGGCGCAGATCGCCGGTAAGATCGCCGACGGCGAGCGCCGAAGGGCTGGCGAGCGCGGGCAGCGTTTGGGCGACGGTCAGGCCATCATTCCAGCCAAGACGGAGCAAGCTGGAGTCGGCACCGATCGCCGCAAGACCGGCGCGACCAGCCGAAGCAGCGGCAGATTTTTCAAGTGGGAGCACCGCGTAGGGCTCCAGCACGCCGCTGTTAGCGGAGGCAGAGAGCCGCGCCGAGGAGTCGGACGCGAGATAGGCGGCGGGCATCAGGCCATCGGTGCTTTTGTGGTGGAGCGGGCCGCGCGGCGGTGTTGCCGCTCCCGCCGTGGCGACGGCGAGGAGCGGCAGGATGAACGAGATGATTCGACGCATGAGAGTTCCTTTATTTCCAGGAGTATTAGTAGGAGCAGCCGCTCGTCGGCAGGCGTGACAACGATGGGGCTTTCTTACCGTCATAGATCGCCAGGAGTAATCGCTGCGGACAGCGCTTGACACCGCCGTATTTAATCTGGAGGTGCAGATGCGGGGCGGTCGACCGACCAGTGTTGCCGGAGTAGCCCAGGAGCTGCCCGGTCTTAATGGAGCCGTTCTTTGCCGAGAATCTGCTCAGGTGGCAGTAGACATAGGAGCCACCGTCGCTGGCGTCAATCTGGTACCCGTTGCCGCAGCCGCCGGGCTGGCTGAAGCGGGTCACGCTGCCACCCCGGACGGCGTAGATCCGCGTACCCGTTCCGACGAGCACGTCGATGGCTGGATAATCATGGTGCGGTTTCGTGTACGCGCTACGGCGCGCGGCGCTCCTGGGTAGGGGCAGGGAGTAGCCCTTGGTGCCGCTGCCGCCGCTGCCAGGGTATTCGGCGCCGCCGGTGCCACCATCGCCAGCGGCGTACGCGGTGGCGCTGCTGCCGCTGCTGGAGGCATAGTTCCAATAGACGGTACGCACACCGAACGCGGCGGCACTGGCATAGCCCATCTTCCGCACCGTCGCCTCGGTCAGGTCAAACGTGCGCCCGTGGGCGTACGGCCCGCGATCGATGACTCTCGCCTTGACGATCACGCCATTTTTGCCCTTGAACTTAAGGAGCGTGCCGCAGCGCATCGTCTTGTGCGCAACGCCAACCGTGCTGCGGGTGAGAGTCTGGCCGCAGGCGGTACGGTTGCCCCACAGCCCAGGGCCATATGACGAAGCGTTGGCTTTCCTCCACCTGGCGGCACTTATCGCAGCAACCGGCTCGCTGCCTTGCGCATGACGCCCGCCACTACTCCCCCGCGAATCATCACAGGGGATCTTCAACCTTTGACCGGATCGGATCAGATGCGGGTTCGCGCCGATCACCTGGCGGTTGGCCCTGGCGATGCGCTTCCACGGCACCTGGAAGCGGGCCGCGATCCGGCTCAGCGTGTCGCCGCGCTTGACGGTGTAGGTCGTGCCGCAGCGCGAGGCACAGCGCGCGCCGCTGGTCCCATGCGCTACCGCGCTGTCGTGCTGCTGCTGCGCATGCGTGGCCGCCGAGGTAATCTCCGTCTCCGGCACGTCCCCTTCGATCGCCATGCTCATGGCCTCCGCGCTGCTGGCGCTGCCGTCGGCAACGTCCAGATCGGTGTCGTAGAGGCCGAGCGGATCGGTCCGCGAGATTGGATTGCCGCGCACGTAGCTGTAGCGGTTCAGGCTGCCCGGCGCGGTTTCGTCCGCCGGAAACGGATCGGACGTCAGCCAGGTTGCGGTGATCGGATCGTAGAAGCGGTGGCGCGCATAGAGCAGGCCGCTCGCATCCTGACGATGGCCGGTGTAGCCGTAGCCGCTCGACAGGTTCGCCGCGCTGCTTTCGATCGCGCCCCAATCGCCGTAGCGTGCTGGCGTGCCGCCCTGCGGAGCGCCGCGACTATCGGTGTAGGCGACGTAGCTGCCGAGGCCGTCGGCGTGGGCGAAGCGCGCAACACCGCCCGCCTCGACGCTCAGATGATCGAGGCCCTGCGGCTGCGTCACGAGCCAGGTCTGCGCGCCGTCGGCGCTCGTATGGCCGAGCACGTTCCACTCGTCGCCGTCGTAGAGCGTGCGCTCGCTGCCGAGCAGCGTGCCGTCGGCGGCGCGCTCCTGCTGCACGATCCGGCGGCTCAGCGCGTCGTAGGTCGCGGTCTGCGTGCTGATCGTCGTGCCCGCCGTGTCGAGCAGCGTCACGGTCGTGAGCCTGCCCCGCGCATCGTAGGCGTAGCGCTGCTGGCGCTGGCCGCTCGTGGCGCTGACGCGCTGCCCTGCGGCGTCGTAGCTGAGGGTCGTCGTGCCTGTGCGCGAGTCGCTCAGCTCAAGCAGCCGGTCGGCGGCATCGTAGCGCATCTGCTGCGTCCAGCTCACGCCCGCCTCGGTCGCGCTGACCAAGGTGCGATTGCCCGCCGCGTCGTAGGTGATGCGCTGATCGAGCGCGGTGCTGGTCGGGCCGGAGCGCTGGCTACGGATCATGCGATCGGCGGCATCGTAGCTGTAGGCCGTCTCCTCAAGCGTGATCAGACCGCCCAGCGTCAGCGCCGAGATCCGTTCTTGGACGCGATTGGCGTTGGCGTCGAGCGTGTACTCGTAGGCCGCGAACGCGCCGTTATTGCCCTCGTTGAGCACCGCCGTCAGTCGGCCCGCGCTATCGTAGGCCCAGCGCTGCGCCGAGGCCGGATACGTGAGATCGAGCAGCCGACCGTCGGCGTCGTAGGCGACATCGATCGGATTGCCCAGCCGATCCGTGATCCGCGTCGGCAAGCCGTTGCTGTTGTAGCTCGTCGCCACGGAGCGCCCATCAGGATAGATCGTGGCCGTGCGGCGACCGGCGGCATCGTACTGCCAGCTCACGGTCTGTCCGGCGCTATCGGTGGAGCGCACGGGCCGCCCCAGCAGATCGTAGGCGATCGTCTGCTGCCCGGCGGCGGCGGTACGGGCGATGATCTTGCCGCCGCGATCATAGGCCGTCGTCTCCGTCTCGCCCGTCGACAGCCTCACCGTGACCGGACGATCGAGCGCGTCGTACTTGGTAGTGACGCGCGTGCCATTGGGCCGCTGCTCGATCGTCGGATTATCCGTCGCGTCGTAGCTGGTGGCGGTACGATGGCCGAGCGCATCGATCCGCGCCGTCTGGCGGCCCAGCAGATCGTACTCGGCGCGGGTGCGATGGCCGTTGCCGTCGAGCACCTCGATCGGCGAGCCCGCCGGATCGTAGCGTAGCTGGACCGTCTGGCCCAGCGGATCGACGACGCTGCTCAGCCGATCGGCCTTATCGTAGACCATGCGCGTGATCTGGCCCTTGCCGTCGATCGTCGCCACCAGATTCCCCGCTGCGTCGTACTGCTGGCGCGTCGTGTAACCGAGCGGATCTTTGGTCGCGATCGGACGATTGAGCGCGTCGTACTCGGTGGTCGTCACAAAGCCGCGCGCGTCGGCCTGCGCGATCAGATTATTGGCCGCGTCGTAGATCCGCTTTTGAGTCTCTCCGCCGGGCCGGACGATGCGCGTGACATTGCCGAGCGCATCGTAGGCCGTTGTCGTCGCGTTGCCGAGCGGATCGATCGTGCGGACGGCGCGGCCCAGCAGGTCGTACTCGGTGCGCCAGGCATGCCCCAGCGCATCAATGCGCGCGGTCTGGCGACCCTCGGCGTCGTACGCGAACGTGGTCGTCGCGCCGCGCGGATCGGTGATCGCGGCAACATTTCCGGCGGCGTCGTAGCTCGTGGTCGTCACGCTGCCCAGCGCATCGATCGCTTTGACCGGACGGCCCAGCGGATCGTACTGCGTGCGCGTGCGATGGCCCTTGGGATTGGTGACGATCAGCGGAGCGCCAGCGGCGTCGTAGCTCGTGGTGGTCACGCTGCCGAGCGCATCGGTGGTGGTGATCGCGCGGCCCTCGGCGTCGTACGCGAATGTCGTCGTCGCGCCGCGTGGATCGGTGGTGCGCGCCACCCGGTCGAGCGGATCGTAGGCTGTGGTCGTTGTCGCGCCGTAGGGATCGCGGGTGGCGACCACGCGGCCCAGGCTGTCGTACTGGGTGGTATGGACGTTGCCGCGCGCGTCGATCTCCTGCGTCGGCTGGTTGGCCGCGTTATAGACGAAGCGGCTGACGTTGCCGAGCGGATCGATCATGCGCACCGGATTATCGTTGGCGTCGTACTCGGTGGTCGTCACAAAGCCGCGCGCGTCGGTGACGCGGATCGGATTGCCGACCGCGTCGTAGGTGATGCGTCGGGTCTGGCCGAGCGCGTTCGTCTCGGCGATCACGCGGCCCTCGGCGTCGTACTGCGTGGTCTGCACGCCGCCCAGCGCATCGATCACCCGCGCCACACGTCCGAGCGCATCGTACGCGGTCGTCGTCGTCGCGCCCACGCGATCGGTCGCGGTGCGCTCGCGGCCTTCGGCGTCGTAGGTCCAGGTCTGGGAAAAGCCGCGCGCGTCGATCTGGCGCAGCATGCGACCAGCGGCATCGTAGGTCGTCGCGGTGCGATTGCCGAGGCCATCGGTGACACGAATCGGGCGGTCGCGCGGATCGTACTCGGTGGTCGTCGTCGCGCCGCGCTGATCGGTGCGCGCGATCAAGCGTCCGAGCGCATCGTAGCGGGAGCGGCTGACCGCGCCGGTGCGATCGGTGAGCGTGACAGGCCGATTGCTGGCGTCGTACGTGACCGTCGCGCGCTGGCCGAGCGCATCGATCGTCGCGAGCAGATTGCCGACGGCATCGTACTCGTAGCGCGTGACCCGGCCCAGCGGGTCAGTGCGGCTGCTCAGGCGGCCCAGCGCGTCGTAGCTCACGGTCGTCGTCGCGCCCAGGAGGTCCGTCTCGGCGGTCGGGCGGTCGAGTGCGTCATAGCTGCGGCGCACGGCATTGCCGCGCGCGTCCACGGTGCGAATCTCACGGCCCGCCGCGTCGTACTCGTGCGTGATCACGCGGCCCAGCGGGTCCGTCTCGGTCAGCAGCCGACCCGCCGGATCGTAGGTGTAGCGCCAGGTCGCGCCGGTGCGGTCGGTCTGGGCGATCAACTGCCCGATCGCATCGTAGGCGAAGGTCGTCTCCTGGCCGAGCGCATCGACCACGCGCACGCGGTTGCCAACGCCGTCATAGAAATACTCGGTGACGGCTCCGGTAAAATCCGTCTCGCCGATCAGCCGGTTATTGCCGTCGTAGAACATCTGCCGGGTCGCGCCCAGGCCGTTGGTCTGGCTGATCAGATTGCCGAGCGTATCGTAGGCCAGCCGCTCGACGCTGCCGTCGGCGTGGTCGATGCGCGTCAGCCGGTGCTGCGCGTCGTACTGATAGCGCGTGCGCTGGCCGAGCGCGTCGATCACCGCCGTCTGATCGCCCGCCGCGTCGTACTCATAGGTCGTCGTCGCGCCGCTCGGATCGGTTTCGGTGGCGATCTGGCCGCTGCCGGTGTAGGTGCGGCGCCTGGTCCGGCCCAGCTCGTCGGTTTCGGCCAGGATCAGGCCCTCCGGCGTTGAGCTATAGCTCTGCTGGCCGCCGAGCGCGTTCTGCCTGCGCTGAAGCAGCTCTCCCGCGTACTCATAGCGCGTGGTATGGCCCAGCGGGTCGGTTGCGGTGAGGCGCTGGTTGCGCTCGTTGTAGGTGTAGGTCCAGGTGGCATTCAGCGGATCGGCTTCGGTCAGCAGATTGCCGCGCTCATCGTAGGTGGAGCGCCAGGTCGCGCCGAGCGGGTTGGTGTAGCTCAGCAGCCGATCGTCGGCGTCGTAGGTGTAGCGCTCGGTATTGCCCAGCGCATCCACCCGCTGAAGCAGCCGGTCGCGCTCGTCGTAGGTGTCGGTCAGCGTGCGACCGTTGGCGTCGACGTAGGTCGTGACGCGCGTCCCGGTATCGTAGTTGAAGGTCGTCCAGGTGGTAATGCCCTCGCGCTGGGTCACGACGCGCCCCTCGGCGTCATAGACGTTCTCGACCACCAGGCGTCCGTCGCCGTCGGTGATGCGCGTCAGCCGGTGCAGCGCATCGTAGGCGTAGGTGATCGTCGCGCCGTTGAGATCGGTCACGCTCTGGAGATCGTTTTCGGCGCTGTAGCTGTAGCGCAGCGTGCCGGTCGGGCAGGCGATCGTCGTGATCCGGCCATTGGTCCACGCAACGGCGCAGGTGTGATTCGCGGAGCGGACTGAGGCAAGCTGCGCGCCGGTGTAGCTGGCGGTCAGCGTCGCGCTGTAGCGGTCGGCGATCGTCTGCCAGCGTCCGCTCGCGTCGAAGGTCGTCGTCGTAAAGTCGGCGTCGGTGAGCGTCCAGGCCCCGGTGCTGAGATCGCGGGCCAGCGTCAGATCGAAGCCGTCCTCGGCGATGTAGGTGCCGTTTGGCCGATACTCGATCGTGCCGATGTCGCCATCCGGGTCTTCGGGCTCGGTCGAGACGACCTCGTCAAAGCCGGCCTCGAAGTAGACCTGCTGGCCGTCGTCGCCGACGTAGACCACTGACTCATCCTCGTACCAGAGCAGGCGCTCGTCGTAGGTCGCGGCCCAGCCCGGCCCGAAGCTGCCGATCGTCGCGGTATCCAGGCTGTTGAAGGTCCGGCCAAAGCTCAGCGAGAGGCCAACATCGGGCAGCGTCGCGTCGATCGCCGTCGACGAGAAGTTGCCGGTCGAGGTGTTGACGGGCTCGCCCGCACGACCATTCTTGCCGCGCGTGCCGAGCGTCCGCGCGTGGCGGGGCGGCTTTGGTGCCTGGACAATGTGCTCGCGGACGTTGGTCAGCGTGCTGCCGGATGGAATATAGATGCGATACCACGTCGTACCGTTGAAAAACTGCGCCTCGCCTTTATACCGTCCGGCCTCGGTGAGCGTTTGGGTCTGGCTGTAGCTGTAGCTTTCGCCCGGCGCGAGGCGAATGCCAGCCGCCGTCGGGAAAGGATAGGCCGCGCCCGTCGAGAGCCTGGTCAGGTTAACGCGGAAGGCCGGAACGAAGATCTGACGGCTGCCGGTGTTTTTCACGCTGAACGTCGCCGTGACATCGGTGCCGCGCGCGGAGCGTGGGCTGGGCGCGAACTGCAAGCTCTGGGTCAGGTACAGTTCGTTGCGCCGCGCCACGGCCTCATAGTCGATCGTGAGCTGCGGTCGGACCTCGCCGGTCGTCCCGTCGTGGCAGGGCGAGTCGCCGGGCGCACATTGCGCGGTGGCAAAGCGACCGCCCGCCTGCGTCTCGTCGGCCATAACTACGGCCAGACCCTTTTCCCCGCTCGGCTGGGGATTGGCATACCAGGCCCGCGCGATCGTCGTCACATTGAACGACTTAAAGCCACGGCCCGCGCTGACCGTCGCGCCGATCGGGCTGGGCGTTGCTTCCCAGCCGGGCTGATTCGGCCAGTTCACGTTGGCCTCGATCCAGGGATCGACGGTGCGATGCAGCCGCGTGGAGTAGCTGCCGCCATGATCGTCCTGATACTGGTACAGGCGCAGCGTCGCATTGGTAATATCGGCGGCGGTCACTCCCGCGGGCAGCCAGGGCAGCGTGAACTGAATATAGAGGCGGCGTCGCTCGGTGCTCGTCGGCGCGTTGCCGAGCAGCATGCCATTCTCGCCGTGATGCTGGTCGGTGGCGCTGTCGCTGGATGCGGCATAGGTATCGCCGCTGACCGTGGCGGTGAGTGTCGGATCGAGCACAATGGGATAGACGCGCGCCGGATCGGCCAGCCAGGCGGCGTCGGGCGTGTAGCTCAGCGTGTACGATCCGTCGGCGGCGCGATCAAGGCGCACCTCCACCGCGTGGCTCGTCGTGCCCTGCCGATCGACCATGAACGGCGGCGTGATCGTCCAGGTGGTCCGACCGGCGGCGTCACGGACCACGATCGCCGAGCCGCGCTGATCGAGCGTGCCGCCCTGGACCTGCACCGCGAAGCGCAGGGCGGCATCGGCGGGGGGTGGGCGGCGGAAGATCAGCTCTTCTTTCACGCCTGGCCCGGTCGCGGTGTAGCGTAGATCGGCGCCGGGAAACGCATCGGCGTAGGTGATCGACGGGCCATCGGTGCGGGCCTGGGTCAGATCGGCGTGCTGCGGCGTAAATCCGAGCCTTAGCTGCTCCTGACGAAGCTCGACCAGATGCGCTCCCGATGGCAGCGGATGCGCGTCGGTTGGCGTGGCAAAGCGGAGGTCAAGGTCGGTTCCGGCGACGCGATAGCCCGGCAGCGCCGCATCGGTGCGGGTGAGCGGCTGGAGCGTCGGCGCGTACGCCAACCACTGTCCCAGTGCATCGCGGTAGTGGACCGGCTGGGCATAGATCTGCGCCTGCCACGTGCCGTTGGGCAGGCTGTAAACCTTGCTGGTGGCGGTGCGATACGCGGCGACTTCGACGGGCACGGCAGGCTCCTCGACCGTCGCGACCGAGGTGTTCTGCACCACGCCGGGAAGAAAGATCTGGCTTGGCTCCGTCGTGCGCGGCGGCGGCAGATCGCGCGTCTGCTGGCTGGCCCAGCGCGCACGAAGCTGATCGAGGCGCTTGGCCTGATCGACGGTGACGGAAGCGGCGCTGACGGGATTCTGCCCGACTGACGCTGGCAGCTCGCGGCGGCCTGGGATATTCTGTCGCTGCTGCCAGAAGCGAGCTTCGGCGTCATCCAGGGTTTGGGCAGAGCCCGACGTGACAAACGGGAGGGCGCTCAGAACGTACAGCGCAAGCAGGACGGCGGCAAAGCGACGCGAGGTGTGGTGGCGCATAGCTGACGGATTACCTCATACTCTTTCGCAGGTGGAGAACAGGCATCGAGACGCCAAGGGTTAGACGCATGAATAGATGTGGTGTCGGCACAGGCGGATCGCGAGGAGGAGGATGCTGGCGATGCCGTGGAACAGCCTGAGAACTCGGCTCACAGCCAGCGCGCGGCGGGGCACGGAGAGCGAACGAGATGCGCGGATGGGTAGGGTACGGTCAAGATTCCTTCTCCAATTCGTAAAAATAAATATAGGACTGGAAGCGGATCGGAGAAACAGGTCAGAGGTCCTTTTGTGGATAGTCCCCATGGCTATCGACGCCTGCTCCAACGGGATTAGATCATCCCCCCTGCTGTCGTAGCAGAGGGGATGCATGCGAGCGCAATGGGCCGTACGCGGGCAGTACGTATGGTCTTGCGCTCTCGTAGCGCGCGTTCTGCACACCCCACTAAACCGGCGGCTGGTCAGGTGGCTGCGCTGAATGGAGCTGCCTGCTGATCGGTACGCTGGCGCGCAGGTAGAGCGCGTGCGGATCTCGGCCAAATGCCAGACGCCTGGACCACGTGGTCGGGCAGGCGCGCAGCGCGTCTGCGTCCATCTGCTGAAGCGAACCGGCGCGAAATCCTCGATCGCACAACGCCTGTCGCACCAGCGCGCCGCCTTCCAGCAACGACGTGCCCGCCTCGATACACGCGCCCGCGTTCAGGCGCAGCTCAAGCGTGGCACCCGGCTGGGCGATGCGGTACAGCCCGTCAAGCAGCGCCGGATCGCCGTTGAGCAAGCCGACCAGCAGGCTGCCCCACGGGAAGTTAATCGCCAGCGCGCTGGCCCTACCTGCAAGCTCGTCGGGCAGTGCCAGCGCATTCGCGACCACGAACAGCACGTTCTGCGGCGCGCGCCGCGAGATCGTGCGCAGTTGCTCGCGGCACGCATCAATGCCGATCACCAGCCGCGCCGGATGAGTCTTCGCCAGATACGCGACGTAGAGCCCGTCGCCCGTGCCGATGTCGATCGTCACCTCACGATAGCCGACCAGCCGCGCGGCGAATGTAGCCGGATCGATTCTCGATGTCTGTTTGCCGTGTATAAGCTCCATATGCCGTGTCCTTTCTTTGAGGGCTAACTTGATGGCGCAACAAAGAAAGGCACAGGCGGCGCACGGCTCGATTGGCGGACGGACATAGTGCCCGTCCGCCGGCGTCAGGTGCCGTCGAGATCATCGGGAGCTGGCTTGTGCTGCGAAAAACCGGGAGGAATCAAAACATGCCCCGCAGGTGCAAGGACCTGGAGGCTGCTAGAGGAAAGGCTTGCGGAAGCGGCTCGCGATCAACAGGGCGGACGAGCCGGATGCGTCGCGCTGGTGTGCATCAGGTAACGACTTTCTAGGTAAGCTAACACTGTGACACAGCCATCATAGCACAGCGCACGACCGATCGGCAAGGGGCAGATAGCGCGTGCAGGAATCCTCGCTGCTGCGTGACGTGCGCGGCACGATCCCCAGTGGCGAGGCTGCCCGGCGGGATTCGTGGAAGCATTAACGGGTAGAGAGACGATCAGCACTCGCTGATCGCCTCTCTACGCACACGCACCGATCTACCGCTTGCTCCAGTCGATCTGGAGCGAGCCCGCACGGGCGAGAATATCCTCCCACCACGAGCGGTTGTCGACATACCAGCGCACCGTCTGGGCAATGCCGTCCTCGATTTTGATCGAGGGCTTGAAGCCCAGCTCGCGCTCGACTTTTTCCGGATTGATCAGATACCTGCGGTCGTGATTGGGCCGGTCGGCGACAAACTCAATCCACTCCTCAGGATTCAGCTTAAGCTCCTCAAGCACTCGGCTGATGATCTCGATATTTGACATCTCCTGCCGCGCCGAAAAATCGTAGATCGGCAGCTTGCCCGAATCAATCGCCGCCTCCGACGGATTGAAGGAGGGCTTGTTGGGCTGATGCAGCACGAGATCGATGCCCCGGCAGTGATCGAGCACATGCAGCCAGTCTCGCCGCTGCGCGCCGTCGCCGTACAGCGGCACTTTCTTGCCGCGCAATACATTCGTGATCGCCAGCGGAATGAGCTTCTCCGGAAACTGATACGGGCCATAGTTATTTGCGCAGTGCGTGATGCAAATATCCATAGCAGTGTACGTCTGCATATACGCGCGGACGATCAGGTCGCCGGCCGCTTTGGCAGCGGAGTAGGGCGTCTTCGCATTCAGCGGGCTCGACTCGGTGAAGTAGGGCACATCCGGCGCTTGCTCACCATAGACCTCGATCGTCGAAATATGAATATGACGCCGCATGCCATACTCGCGCGAAAGCTCCAGAAGCACCTGTGCGCCAAGCGTGTTTGACTCAACGAAAACCGTAGGATGCTTAATCGCGCGATCGTTGTGGCTTTCGGCAGCAAAATTAACAATATAATCAGGATGATACTCCTGATAAATATGTTCCATTTGATCGCGACTGGTAATATCCGCCTGAAAAAACCTCATCTTTTCAAGCGACTCCAGGCTTGCAACGTTTGCACGATTAGAATACGCGCTGAGTTTATCAATACCAATAATCCGGTAATTAGGATAGTTTTCTGCAATGTAATGTGCAAAATTACTACCAATAAATCCCGCAACACCGGTAATTAATATGGTTGTCATGAAAGATACCTTCTATCTTGATTATTCTAGGAAATAGAGCGGTCGTATACTATGGTAACATCTTCTGTTTGTCAATTTGAGTGACCGGTGCCGCGCATCAGCCGTCTCGTCGGGCGGCCTTGGCGCGGCACCACATTGGTGGACCTCACCTGCTCGATGATGCGTAGGCTGGCAGCCACTCGCCATGCGCTTCGAGCAGCTCATCCACCAGGCTCCAAATCTGATCCAGGTCCAGCTCTGCCGCCGTGTGCGGATCGAGCATAGCAGCATGGTAGATGTGCTCGCGCCTGCCCGTCAGTGCGGCCTCAACCGTGAGCGACTGAACATTGATATTGGTCTGCATGATCGCCGCCAGATGCGGCGGGATCGTGCCGATCCTGGTCGGCTGCACGCCGTTCTTATCGACCAGACACGGCACTTCCACGCAGCAGCCCTGCGGCAGATTGTCAATCAGGCCGTGATTGGGCACGTTTCCATAGATCACACGCGGCTGGTTGGTTTCGAGCGAGTGGATAATCAGCGAGCCGTACTCGCCTGAGTGCCGCGCCGCTGGGATCTGCTGTGGCGTCTCCAGCAGCGCGCGGGCCTGCTCAGCCGCACGCGGATCGTGCTGCGCACGACGCTTCATCTGCTCCTCCAGCTTCGCCCGCTCATAGCGCGCGATAGCGTGAGGATCGGGATCTTCGAGCGCGGCCCGCATCCCGTCCCAGTCGGCGATCTGCACCTCACAGCGGGTGATGTATTCGTCGAGCGGAATATTGAAGCGCTCGATCAGATCGGGCCGGTCGCGCTTAATGAACCAGGGCACATACTCGCTGAAATGCTCGCTCGACTCGGTCACGAAATAGCCGGTTCGCCTGAGCATCTCATAGCGCACGCGATTCCCGGCGGGCACTCGTCCCTCGGCGGCAACCTGATGGATCAGCGGATAGAGATCCTGCCCTGCGCGCTCGAACCGCAGGTAAAAGGCCACATGATTAATCCCGGCACACAGATAGTTGATCTCTTCCACCGGCACATCGATGTCGCGGGCAAGCTCCGAGGCGGTATGCTGCACGCTGTGACACAGGCCAACTGTCTTGATCGAGCTTGCACGGCTGAGCGCCCAGCAGTTGATCGCCATCGGATTGACGTAGTTGAGAAAGGTCACGTCGGGACACAGCTCCTCCATATCGCGGCACATATCGAGCAGCACGGGAACCGTCCGCAGGCCGCGCATAATCCCGCCGATGCCTAGCGTATCGGCGATGGTCTGGCGCAGGCCGTACTTCTTGGGGATCTCAAAATCGATGACCGTGCCGGGCTTGTAACCAGCCACCTGGATCATACAGATCGCATAATCGGCACCCTCAAGCGCGCGGCGGCGATCGGTCGTCGATTCGATCACCGGCTGAGCGCCACGCGCCTGGGCCACTCTCCGCGCGACGATCTCGGATGTTTCCAGCCGGGCAGCATCGATGTCGAAGAGCGTGATCGTCGCATCGGATAGCTCAGGAAACAGAAAAATGTCACTGAGTAAGTTTCTGGCAAAGACGGTACTTCCGGCACCAATGAACGTGATCTTAGGCATCACAAACTCCTTTCGCGGTGCGGGTAGACGTCGCCGGGCCTGGAGCGCGGCGTCCACGGGTTGAAGCGGCGGACGGATGAGCGCTCCTGCAAGCGCTGATCAGATCGTTCGCAGCTTGCCAATCGCCGAGCATAATACGAGCCATTGTCGGCCTCAGACATAATCGCGATCGGATCGAATGAACCTGTCCAACATGATCGGGATCGAATCGTAGAGGACGTGCCCCACATCATGCCTTTAAGACCACGGCAGGCGCGGTTGCCGGGCTGCTTTGCGATACCGAGCATCGAGTCTGCAAAACATTCGTCGCGGAGATCGAAATTTCAAAGAAACCTCGTCTGCTGCGACAGGGCATACTATGCGTAGCTCGAGCTACACGAAGGGATTGGTTCATCGGTCCCACCGTTCGGGACCCCACTCTAAGGAGACCGACCATGTTGATCGATCCGAACGTCATCACCGACAGCGGCGCTTCCAACCTCAACAACCTGATCGGCAACCAGGCATTCCAGGATATTGCCGAGCGCTTCCGCTTTGGCGCCCCCGCGAGCGCCCAGCTTGCCAACTTCGACCAGCGCAGCGACGCCCAGTTGTTGCAGACGGCTGCCGAGCACACCTCCGCCCTGGAGCGCGAGCGCGCCCTTTGGGAGTACGCCCACCGCAACCAGGCAGCGGCGCTGCCCGTCCTGGCCCAGCACTTCAAGATCGAGACTGATGCCTCGGTCCGCTGGAACCTGCTCTGGCTGATGGTCAAGTCGGCTGACGCCGCCGCCGTGGTGCCCGTGCTCCACGACGCGCTGAACGATCCCGACCGCGAAGTCCGCGACTGGGCGACCCTGTTCCTGGAAGAGCTGACGGGCGAGCAGTACCCGACGATCTACAACAGCCTCCAGTACCACAACAGCGGCAACTTCGACCAGACTCTGCCGCTTCAGATCGCCGGCTTCGCCGACGTGCGCCTACCCGGCATGGGCTGGGTCCAGGCACGGCTCTCGCCGCAGTGGTTTGCCTCGATCCTCGGTCGGGTCATGGCATGCACGAACGTCGAAAGCTTCATGACCGACCTCGTCATCGAGAAAGAGATCGTGAACTATCACGAGGACGGCACCCCGCACTACGAGACGTTCATGTTCCGTGGCGCTTCCTACCCCGTGAGCGAGACGGTCACGCAGCACATCTACGAGTCGAACACGATGCGCCCGTTCTATCACTCCGGCAAGGTCAAAGAGGGCGTTCCGGTGATGACGCCTGTGGCGCTGGCCCGCGCGGCGGGAACCGAGCGGCTGCGACCGAAGAACCTGGCGAACATCGACATCTCGGCAGCGGACGGCGAGGAAGGCGCGCGTGGACAGCGGCTGCGCGAGGGCGGTATCGTTCGCAGCGTTCGTGGCCGGTTCTGGGGCTGGGCCTACACCGACCTCAACCGCTACCTGGCGAGCGGCACGATCGAGCCCGGCACGGTCCAGCTGGTCAGCACGGCGGACCCGGTCGTCGGCAAGATGGCGAACACCGTGATCTACGGCACGTTCCGTGGCAAGCTGGGCGACCTGAACGGCGACGGCACCCTGGACGTCAACCTGATCCCGTGCCACGGCACGCTGGACGGCGAGCTTGACCTGAACCTCGACGGCATCGCCGACAGCGATCCGCGCATCCCGCAGGCGTAAGCTCGACGAACAAGACCAATGCGGAGCGGAGGCGGCTCTATGGTGCAAGAGCCGCCTCGTCCGCCTTTCAGGTTACTCATTCACAGGAGCTACACCGTCAGCAATTCTTGCAGCGCGTTTCGCCTGCATCAGCAAGAAAGATCCTCTGGTGTGTCGCGGACACAGCCAGAGGACCGCCGATCCGTTTGAACGTCTCCATCCAGAAGTGAGGAACTATGAGTCAACCACTCGTGAGCGAAACAACTCCATCCGCTGTAGGTGAGTGGCGCCCTGGGGCGCTTAAACTGTTGCTCGTAGGGCAGTTCGCGATCTTCGGGCTGGTGCTGGGGGTGCAGGGCGTCGTGTGGGCGGAAGTGATGGTAGCGCTTTCGTTGAGCGAGGGCGTCTTCGGGACGGCGCAGTTCACGCTGCCGCTCGTCGGCTTCGTGGTGCTCCTGTTCAACGGACAGCTCTACCTTCGGCTCGGCAACAAGCGCCAGTCGATCCTCAGCCTGCTCCTCCTGGCTAGCGCGATGCTGGTGCTCGCCGCTGCCGATCATCTCTGGGGCCTGGTCGTCTCGCTGATGCTGGCCGGAGCGGGCTTCGCCATGCTCGACGCGGCGACCAACAGCGCTGGCATCGATCTGGAACAGGCGACCGGGCAGCATGTAATGAATGTGCTGCACGGCATTTCAAGCGGCGGCGTCATGCTCGGCGCGTTCCTCACGGGCATTCTGCTGGAGGCTGGCTGGACCTACAGCTTGATCCTGCTGCTCTCAGCGCTGATCTGCGTGCCGTTCATCCTGCTCACGCTGCCGGTACGCTACCCGCCTGCCGGTCAGGGCGAGAGCGAGAGCGCCGATGCAGCGGGAGGCTCGTTCCTGCGACAGGCGCTCTTCATCATGCTGGCCGCGATCTGCTTCATGGGCAGTGCCGCCGAAGCGATTGCCACCGTATGGGCGGTGATCTATCTGCGCGGCCTGGAAGCGCCGATCGCGATCAGCGGTGCCACGTTTGCGCTGTTCAACGCCGCCATGCTGATCGGACGTTTCTTGAACGCGCCGCTCGTCGCCCGCCTGGGAACGCGGGTTTCGCTGCTGATCTCCGGGATCGGCATCACCGTAGCGGCGGCGCTCCTGCTGCTGTTCAGCAGCATATCGGTGGCCGTGGTCGCCTTCGTGCTGCTGGGCCTGGCCGTGGCGGGCGTGCAGCCGACCGTGCTCAGCGCGTCGGCGCCGCTTGCGCGCAACAGCGGCGCGGTCGCCGCAGCGGTGATGATGTCGGCCTATGCCGCGCTGCTGGTTGCCCCGCCGGTCTATGGCTGGGCCGCTGAGTTCACCTCGCTGCGGCTTGCGATGCTGCTCGTCGGGGTGTGTGGCTTCTTGACGACCTGGCTGGCCGTGGCCCTCGCGGTGCGCCGCGCACCTGAGCAGCAGCTTGCATCCAGTTAAACTCGGCTCCTGCTCGTCATCTGCTGAACTCGACTCTTGCTCATAACCTATGGCGCGACCCGAAGCAATATCCGGGGTCGCGCCCAACATATCAAACGCGGGGCTCTGAGCCCCGCGTTTGGCGTTGGATCAGCGTGAGCTGCCGCAGCCTTGATGTGCGCCCGTGGCAGCCCGACTGTGTACGTCGTGTCAGCTCAGCCTATCAAGCTCGTCGTCGTCGACAATACATGTTTTGATTCGCTCGTTGAGCAGAAACGGCAGCGCGACCAGGATCGGCGGGTCGGTGGGATGGACAGGCCGCAGCAGGACATCGGCGTCGACCACAGGACCCGACGCGGGCACCTCAATCGCCGTGTGCGCCATGCCGACCAACGTCGGCGTATCCTGAAGCAGCCCGGCAAGGCCCTGCTCCGATCGATCGAAGGCGGCGGCGAGCAGGTAGTACTCGCCGCCGGGCACATCATGGATCTGAAAGGAGCCTGGCTCCGACAGCACCGCACACCCGACCGGTAGACTCTCAGGGATTGGCGCGGCAAACAGACCGATCATGATCAGCCCGCTGAATGGAACCACGGTCGTCACGGCTCCCCGGAGCGTCCACCCGGCGCAGGCAGATGGCTGCTCATCGCTGAGATCCGTCGAAACGTCGAGCGACTGGAGATCGTCGACGTGCAGCTCATCGGCCAGGCAGCGAAGCTGACGCGGTGACAGCCCGACCAGCTCGGTAAAGTTCCTGGTAAACGAGGCCAGGCTGTTGTACCCGACCGCAAAGCAGATTTCGGTGACGCTCAGATCGGTTGTCACGAGCAGCCGCTTGGCCGCTTGCAGGCGCAGGGCGGCCTGAAATTTCAGCGGCGGAATGCCGGTGATATACCGAAAGATTCTGTTGAAATGATACGGGCTGAGCAGGGCAATCTCGGCCATATCCGGCAGCGTGAGCGGCTCCTCCAATCGCTGATGCATCGCCGCGATCACGCGCTCGACAGCATGGTAGTAGGTTGCGATCGTGCTATCGCGCCGCGCTACCGCCGCCTCTGCTGGCTCCGAGAGTCGCAAGAATCGAGGAAATGTCTGGGCTTGGCTCATCACAGGATATGATCGAATATTCGTGGACATAGCAACTCCTTGGCTACCTCATAGCTGCCGGACACCGCCATGAAAACTCCAAGACGCGCGAACCAGGTCTTAGATTTCCAGCGGTTCGAGCCGCTGCCGCCGAGCGCAGGTACAGGAAGCATGACGCGCCTCGGCTTCCAGAGGATGGAGATGCAGCCACATCGCGATGATCATCGGCACGAAGACGACCGCATTGTAAAACAGGTGAAGTTCCATACGGGGGAAGACAAGCTGAAGAATGCTGACGGGTGCTGCGAAACCAAACAGGTTCGTCTGGAGCAACGCCTGGCTCAGGAGCAGCCCGTGCTCAAAGTGGTGCCAGACCTGAAGCCAGAGCGCGAGCGACCACCACGCGCCAGCGCGCCCCACGAACGATCGCCGCAGGACGATCAGCCCGATCAGCATGACCAGCGCGTAGCTGTAGTGCAGCCATTCCGATGTTATCAGCCAGGGCATCGCCAGGCCGAGCGCTCCATGCGCGGTGGGCCTCGGCCATCCGAGCAGATAGACCTGCATCGCCTGGAGGATGTGTTCCGCCCAGTGGGCGAGAACCACCACCATATACATCAGAAGCGCCCGCCGATGCCATGCTCCGTTCAGGCGATCGAGCAGCTTCGCCGAGGGGTGCGTTGGCCGTGATTGAGTGTTCTGTGCCAGGCTCATGATGAAGTACTCCTTGAACGATTGGGGGGTGCGCTTCAGCATGATATAATCTGCGATAACCTCAAAGTTCCGCGCTCACGTCGATGACCGCGAGCGCTACCAAGAGCGCTCGGAATACATCTGCCGTACAGAACGGTTGTACTCCGTATTTTTACTAACGTCAAGCACGCGCCGGAGGTTGTCGGCGCGCTTCCCGGATCCCGATTCCTCCGGCTGACGCCTGCACATAGGCGTGCAGCGCTTCTCTCAGCGAGGCCGGTACGGGCGTCGGCACTAACTGTCCCTCGCTGTGGCGCATACACGCGATCTGCTGCTCGCCGCGCGCGACCAGCTCCTCCGCTCCGCCGTTGTTGCGCCAATACTCAAAGCTCATCGTCACCCGATTCTGCTGAATTGCGCGCAGTGCCATGCGAATGATCACCTCATCAAAGGCGAAGAGTTCGCCAAAATACTCACAGGACACTCTGGTCGTCACCAGCGCCAGGCCGCGCTGAAGTTCTTCCAGCACATCGGGCGCGTGCTCGCGGAGAAACATCTCACGGCAGCGGCCCTGCCAGCGCACATGGTTGGCGTAATAGACATTGCCGACAAGATTCGTCTCTTCAAAGCCGACCACATGATGATACTCGAATATCCGCATCGTCGATCCTCATACCAGGTATGCTGTGCAGAATCAGCCGCATCGGCGTGAAGCAGCCGATTCTGCACTAGCACGCGAATTATTGGGGAACGCCCGGACCCAAAGGCCGCCCGCCACGGACGGAGGGCGCGGCGGTGAGCGCGCCTGCCAGAGCCGCACCGCGCTCGCGCACGTCCTGCCGATCGCGCAGCACAGCCAGGACAACCGGAGCGCTGTAGCCCCTGAGCGTCACCACCACCGTCGCGATCGTCAGCGTCTCTGACGCAAACAGAACCCAGCCGTCGGCGGTTTGCTTTGCGAAGCGCAGCCGTGTTTCAACCGGCAGGCCAGCCTTGATCAAACATTCGCCAGCGGCCCAGAGCCGGGTTGCCGCCGTAGACTCGTCGTCGACCGTGGCGTGGACAAGCTGCTGAATCAGGGCAAAGCGATCCACGCCGAGCAGCGATTGCCACAGATCCAGGCCGCGCTGCTGCACGGGCTCAAGATCGCAGGCCAGCGGTGCCGCTCCAACAACGGCAAGGGTCAGCGGCTCGCCATGCGCGAAGGAGACGGCTGGCCCGTCGATCAGCAGCGGCTTGCCGTCCCGACGGCGATGGATCGTGATGGGCCGTCCCAACAACCGCTGGATCGCCTGCTCGCCACGCTGCCGCCGATCGATCGCCGCGTTCAGCTCAAGCGCGACCGCCGGAGTCGGATGCAGCCCAAGCTCTTCGAGCCGCCGCTCAAGATATGGCCCGAACAGCGCAGGCAGCCATTCATCGCCCTGCCGCGTCTCGTCCACGATCCGCAGCCGCAGACCCTCCCAGCGCTCGCGCAGCACGCCGTCTGCGGTACGCACCTCGACATCGTAGGTGAAGGTCAGATCATCGCGGGAGCGCTCGCGCGCCGTGGAGATCCAGCTATCCGCGATCACGTCCGGGTATACCACCAGACGATCGACGCCGATCGGCAGGATCACCGCGTGGGGAATACATCCCTGGATCGTATGGAGCGTCGCGTCGCGCGCGCCCGCGTCGCCGAGCAAGGTCGTCTGGGGCAGGTAGCGCCCAAACCACGGCATGCGACGATCCACGCCAATATCCGCGACACAGGTCTTGGCGCTGAGCTGCCGATAGGCTCGAAGCCGCTGGAAGCGACCGCTATGGAAGAACAGGCCGCCATACAGATCGCGATCGGGATCGAGCGGCACGGGCGTTAGCCCCGATTGGCCCGTCAGCAGCGGATTGAAGCCATGATCCGCCGGTAGCTCATCGACGACGTGGCAGCGCGCGCGGAAATGATCGACGCGGAAGCCCGTCTCCTCGCTGCGAATCGCCACATCGACCAGTCCGGCCTGGCGGACCAGGGCGGCGATTCTGATCGTCGAGCTGCCGTGCGCCGGAACCACGATCGGGCGCTCAAGCTCGACATCTTCAAACAGCGGCGGTCGGTGGGAGCCTGTCAGCGCGGCGACAGCCTGGGCCATCGCTTCCATGCCCATCACGGCAGGCAGCAGCCGCTCGCCACGGAACACGTGATCTTCCAGGTAGGGATCGGTCTGGCTGGAAAGCGTGGCGTCAACGATCAGCTCCACACCGCCGATCACGACCTGCGGCTGCTCTAGGAAGCGCAGGAGTGGCAGCTCCGGCTGCTCGACCTGGAGCGTCGGCAGCTCGCCGAAGCGCCCGGTGACAACCACCGCGACCGTCGGCAGTGGCCGTGCCAGCAGGCGCAGCAGCAGATCGATGCCCACATCGGGCGGGATCGGCGTGATCCCATCGCGGCGCAGCGCCGCCACACGTCCCAGACGCTCGCCCATGCCAACGCCGGACCAGACCGACCACTCGACGGCCAGGCAGCGGCAGGCGGGATGCTCCGCCGCGAAGCGCTCGGTGAGACGTACCAGCCAATCGTTCGCCAGCGCGTAATCGGCCTCGCCGCGCAGACCAGTGCGGGCAATGATCGAGCCGAAGGTGATCAGCACCCGCAGCCGATCGGCATCGACCGACGCCAGCAGATGGTGCAGGCCGTCCACTTTGGGCGCGAACGTCCGCCGGATCATCGTCTGGTCAAGCTGATGAATAAGCTGCGGCTCGTTGCGGGCCGCGCCGTGCAGAATACCGCTGATCGGTCCCAGTGCAGCCTCGCACTCGCGCACTGCCGCAGCCACGGCCTCGGCGTCGGTAATATCGACGGCGACATAGTGAACCTCAAGCCCGGCCTCGCGCATGCGCTGGATGTTGATCATCAGCTCATGATCGCTATCCGGCTTCGAGCGTCCCAGCAGCGCTAGCTTCGCGCCCGTCTCCTGCGCCAGCGCCAGCGCGCACTCGGCGGTAATGCCCTTGCCACCGCCGGTCACTAGCAGCACATCGCTCGGATCGAGCGGCAGCACCTCAGGCGTCGTCGGCAGTGGGAGGAGCTGCAACAGCGGCTCTCTCCGGCGACCATCCGTGTCGTAGTGGGCTTCGGTGTAGCCGCTGGCAGCCAGCGCCTCGGCGACGATCCAGTCGCAGGCCGTCGGCTGATCGACAGGCACATCGACGACGCAGGTATCGATCGCAGGCGCTTCCAGGTGCAGCGTGCGGGCCAGCGGAGCAGCGCCGCCGCCGTGCTGCACGACCACAAAGGTACCGGAGCGCTCGGCCAGCATCTTCTGCGCGCCCTTGAGCAGCAGCCCGATATGCCACTCCTCTGGATCGGGCGGCAGGCAGACGACAATACCCTGGCCGTGTCGCGCCTGAGCGAATGCCTGCTCAAGCGCCTCCGCCAGCGGATACCCGCTCGGTGCCAGGATCGTCCAGCTTCCCGCCGCCTGGGACGTCGCGGCCCGGCGCGGTCGTTCGGCGAGCGCCACCTGGAAGGGCCGAATCCACAGATCGACGCCCTCCGGCGTGTGATCGGTCGCCGTGGATGACGCGCCATTCGTCGCGCGTAGCTCGTCCAATGCCTCCGCGACCTGCCCGACTGTAGCGTTGGCGTAGTCGGTGGGCGCGACCGGCGGCTGGCATCCCAGCGCGCGGGCAGCTTCGACGACGATCTGGCTGGCCGAGATCGAGTTGAGGTGCAGATCGTTGAGCAGATGATGCTCCTGGCGAATCGCCTTAGGCGGAAGCTCGGCCCGCTGCGCGATCAGTCGGCTCAGCACCTCCAGCGTGGAGGAGCCGCTCGCGCCTTCGGTGATCGCGCTGGTCGGCGGGATCGTTGCCTGGCCGGGAGCGGCAAGCTCAAGCAGTGGCAGCGCCTGATCCATGCGTGGCGCAAGCTCGCAGGGATTGGTGAAGAAGCGCGGCTGCTGATCGAGATCGAACGGACGGATCAGCCGATCAGCGAAAAGCTCGCGGACGCGAACGGGCGCGCCCTTGACGAAGGCAGCGCCGACCACGCGCAGCAAGCCCTGGAGCGACGGCCCGCCTGCATCGATCGGCAGCGCGGGCACCGGCAGAAAATCGCCGACCAGATAGCTTAATACCTGGCCCGGACCAACCTCGACGAACAGATCGCAGAGATGGCTCGCCGCCGCGCTGGCCTCCATGAAGCGTACCGGCTGCGTCACCTGCCGGTAGAGCAGGTCGCGCAGATCGGCATTATGGTCAAGCGCCGCGCCTGTCACCGTCGAAACCACTGTGCGCTGAGGCGGACGAAATTGCTCGGTCGCCAGATGCGCCGCCAGCGGTGTGGCCGCAGCCTCGACCAGCGGCGAGTGAAAGGCATGGGAAACCGGCAGCAGCGTGGCTCGCACCTGCTGCGCGCGCGCCCGCTCGACGACCGCCTGCACGGCCTGGGCATCGCCCGCGATCACCGTCTGCGCTGGCGAGTTCAGCCCCGCGATCACCACGGGCGCGTCGCCGATCAGCGCGGCGATCGTCTGCCGATCAGCGCCGATGCTCGCCATCGCGCCGGTCGGAGCGCCCAGCTCGGCCATCGCCTGGCCGCGCACAGTCGCCACGCGCAGGAGCGCCTGGGCATCCAGCGCGCCCGCCCAGTACAGCGCGGTCAGCTCTCCCAGGCTATGGCCGACCGCCATCTGTGCGCTTATGTCAAGCTGACGAAGCACGCGCAGCGCGGCAATCGAGGATCGCACGATCGCGGGCTGCGCCACAGCAGTATTCACGGCATCGCCGCTCGGCGGCGGGAGGTTGGCGTACAGCTCATCGACGAGCGCAAACCGCCGACGCAGCGCGCCGCCATCCAGGTACGACGGCGAGCCCTGGCCGGGGAACAAAAACCCGATCCGAGGTGGCCGGGTGGGAGCGTCGAGCCAGACATGTCCATCGGCGTCGGTGGCGCTGGTGCGGTCGGCAGCCAGCCAGGATTGGAGCGTTTCCAGGCGCGCTGTCAGCTCCGCAGGCGACGCGGCGATCACCGAGGCGCGCAGGATACCGAGCGTGAGCGAGCGCGCCAGCTCGGCGGCCAGATCGGCCATCTCGGCGTACGAGATCTGCGGCGCTCGTTGCAGCACGCGCTCCACCTGCTGCCGCAGCGATTGAGGATCGGATGCGCTAAACACAAATAGCTCGGCATCTTGCGCCGTCATCAGCGCCATCCGCTCGGTCGGCGTAAGCGTGGTACGGCGCTCGGCGCTGCTGCCCTCAAGCACCAGATGGGTGTTGATCCCGCCGAAGCCCATCGAGCTAACGCCAGCGCGCAGCGGCTGCCCCTCAGGCCAGAGCTGACCGCTGGTACTCACCCGCAGCGCGGGCGCGTCGCCCATCAGCTCAGGATGTGGCGGCTCGCAGCCGACGCTCGGCGGGATCGTCTGCGTGTAGAGCGCCATGGTCGCTTTGATCAGACCGGCGACGCCAGCAGCGGCCTTGGTATGGCCGATATTGGCCTTGATCGAGCCGATGAAGGCGGGCTGCCGATCGTTAGCCGCCTCGCGGCGGGCCTGGCTCAGCGCGCGCAGCTCGGTCGCATCGCCGACAGCGGTGCCGGTGCCGTGGCCCTCGAAGTAGGCCACCGTCTCGATGCCGATCCTGGCGCGGCTGTAGGCGCGGCGAATCGCCAGCAGTTGCCCGTCGACCTCAGGCCGCGTAATGCCGCCGTTGCCGTCGGACGAGATGCCCCAGCCGCGAATCGTGGCATAGATCCGCCGCTGCTGAGCGATGGCGTCCTCTTCGCGCATCAGCACCACGATGCCGCAGCCCTCACCGGGCCAGAAGCCAGCCGACTGTGCGCTGTAGACGCGCATCATATCGCTTGCCAGCGCGCCAGTCTTGGCAAAGCCGATCAGCTCGAACGGATCGAGGCTCAGATCGACGCCACCGGCCAGCGCCACATCCAGATCCCCGGCTACCAGCGCGGAGCAGCTTGACGAGATCGCCAGCAGCGACGAGGAGCACGCGCCGTCGATCGTATAGCCGCCGCCGTGCAGATCGAAGTAGTTGCAGATGCGGCCCGCGATCGTGTTGGACAGGCCGCCCGACAGACTTTCCTCGCCGATCGGCGGGAACGGCGCTTTGTAAAGCTGCTCCAGCCGCGCGTAGAAGCTCTGTCGCTGCTCTGCTGTCCAGCCCTCGTCACGCAGCGCCGCGTCGAGCACCCGCTGGACGTAGGGCCAGCGCAGCCGCAGCACATTAGCGCGCGAAAACTCGCCGGTCAGCGTGTTGCCCAGGAGCACGCCCGTCGTGGAGCACGGCAAGCCTGAGCCATCGGGAAAGCCCGCGTCGGTCAATGCGCGGCTGGCGACATCGAGCGCGAGCCAGTGGGCCAGATCCGCCGATCGAAAGGTCGAGCCGACGACGCGGAACTTGACCCGATCGAAATCGTAGCCCTCGATCACCGCTGCCTGATGCGCGTAGGTGCGATCAGGCGTGGCGCGATCAGGCGACCAATAATCGTCCAGATTCAGGCGCTCCGCTGGCATGCGGCGAAACGCGCGGCGCTGTGACAGCACATTCTCCCATAGCTCATGGGGTGTCGCAGCATCGGGATACTGGCAGGCCATCCCGACGATCGCAATCGTGTTCGTCATAACGTGTTCCCCGTCTCAAGAACGGTTTGCGGCGCGACGACAACTTTACGGCGGGCAAAGCGTGCGAGCTGTGCTTGCAGGTACAGGCCAAGGCCGCGCAGACCACAAACGATCGTCAGAGCGAAAAAGAGGCCGAACACGATATGCGACAGCACCAGGAGCATATAGGTGAGCGCGATGGCCGCGCCGAAGAGCACCTGCGCGCGTGGCGCGACCGGGCTGGTGCTGGGGTCGGTGATCATATAAAACGTAAATAGAATAAAGGCCACGCCGGTCATGGGTCCCAGCGCAGGCACGATCGGCGTGTCGAGCACCAGGCTGCGGCCAATCGCTTGCAGGGCGAAGGTGCCAAGCCAGGCGGTGATCAGCGGGATCTTGTTGGTAAACTTGGCGTTGAGCATCGTTCCCGCCAGCGTGATCAGCACGGGTAAGATCCAGTCGCCGATGCCGCTGAGATTCTCGGTGAAGTGGTAGGGCGGCGCGATGCCAACCCACGGAAAGACGATCAGCGTCGTTGCGATGCCCAGGTTCGACGGATTGAAGAAGTGACGGCTTGTTCCATTGATCCGCAGCCGCAGCACGCTCTTGGAGGCAATCGCGACGACGACGGCAAAGACGATCGGGGCGACGCGATCGTTGCTGTAGAGCAGCATCGAGATCGCCATCGCCGCGATATGCGCGGGCAGCAGGAAATCAACCAGCTTGCGGAAGCCGCCGCTGTAGCTGGGCGCTCGTCCGACACACCAGGCGGTGATCGTCTCCAGCAGAAGCTCGACGAAATAGGCGGTGAGCACCGCCGCGACCATCTGTGCCCAGGATTGCTCGAAGCCGAGCAGTAGACGACCAATGATATTAAAGACCGTGATCGAGATCGCAAAGCGGCGAAGGCCACCTAAGCGCTTGGCCTGACTCTGTTGCATCATGATCTGAATCCTCCTAGTGCAGAATCAAAGGAACAAGTTTCGAGTTCTGGCCCTCACCCCGGCCCTGCCGGGCCACCCCTCTCCAAGCCCAGAGGGCACCCTCGATAGGCGAGGGGGAGTCTTTGGTTCTCCGTGTGTTCCTTTGTTCTACAACATACGCTACCAACCAAGTTGCACGGTATGCCAGCCCGGCGTGAGCGTCAGCGTCTCGCTGCGCGTCTCGCCGCGCGGCGTGCGCCAGCGCAGATCGACGCGCACGGGCGTATCGGGCGTGAGCTGTCCCAGGCCGAAGTGCAGATCCGGGCTGCGCTTGCCGGAGTGACCGTTGCCGCCGTCGACCTGCTCCACGAGCGTGCGCCCGTCCGGCAGATACACGGTTGCCTCCGCGCCGATCGCCGGGCGTCCCGCCGCCTGAAGGTGCCCCGGTGTGACGGTTGTGCTCATAGGCTCGACGGGCAGGCGCAGATGCAGCCCAAGGAACTGATCGCCGCTTGCACTTCGATTGTGGTAGAACGATGAGGCGGCCCACTGGTGCGCGACGGCGTAATCTTGCCTGCCGTCGCCGTCCACATCGGCGGTCGCGATGCCGCGACTGACGACCGGACGAGCGATGCCAATATCTTCGGCCAGATCGTAGTAGCGGCCATCGGAGGCGCGCACAAAGAACGGATCATGCTGGTGTCCGCTCAGATCGTCGCCGGGATGGAACTCCGGCCAGTGCCGCGTCTTGTCCAGCAGCGTATCGTTCGACATTGCCAGCTCGTGCAGCTCCGGCCAGCGGTTGACCGTTCCTTTGAGGAAGCCGGTCGCCTGGAGCGCCTCAAGCGTGCCGTCGTTGTCGAAGTCGTCCAGCCGCGAATCCCAGCCCCAGCCGCTCCGCGACAGTCCCAGCGGCTCGCTCTGATCCTCGTAGGGCGCGATCCCCTGCTTCATCTGATCGAGCTTGCCGGTGCTGGCGTAGAGAAAATGGCTTTCTTCCAGCGCGAACTCGGCGGCGATATTGCTGACATAAATATCGAGCAAGCCATCGCCGTTCATATCGCCGAAATCAACACCCATGCCTTTGAACGAGTCGCGGCCAAGCACCTTGGAGTGAGGTGTGGTCAAGGTGCGCTTGCCCTCAAGCAAGGCGAAGGCGGGCGCGCCCGGCTGCGAGCGGTTATGCAGCAGCCGATCGGGGCCGAAGTCGTTGGCGATATAGATCTCCGGCAGCAGATCGCCGTCGAGATCGGCAGCGCCCAGCGCCAGCGTCCAGCCGGAGCCGCCGTAGTCGTCGAACGCGCCGACCTGCTCCTTGAAGCGCGCATCGGGCTGCTCCGTGGCGGTCGCGCCAGCCCACAGGAACAGCCGATTACGACCGCCGTTGTAGGCGCGCGACATCGAGCGCTGCATCTCCGCGCCGTCGGTCGCGCTGTGATCGAGCACGCGCATGCCGTCGGGGAAGTAGTTGCCGATCAGAATATCGACATGTCCGTCGCCGTCGACATCGGCCAGCGAGGCGGCGTTGGTATTCCAGATCTCTCTGCTGGTCGTCAGCTCGCGGCGGGCGTAGCTGGCGCTGCTGAGCGCGTCGCCGGTCGCCTGGCCCTGCTTGAGGAACAGGATCGGCGTGCGGCCCCAGTAATAGACGAGCAGATCGGCGGCGCTATCCTCGTTGAAATCGCCGGGTAAGCAGCCCATCGGCGCGGTCGTTGCGGCGTCATACGCTAAGGGCGCGGGATCGAGCGCGAAAGGCTGATAGCGGGGCGGCGTACCTGGCGCTGCGGCAATCACCACCTGATTGATCCGTGTATCGACGTAGCACACATCGTTGGGCAGGCCATCGCCATCCAGATCATGCAGCGCTACCGCCGCCCCGACCGTCGAGATCCAGGCGACATTGCGCGCAAGGCCGGGATGGACGCTGCGCAGCGTGCGCGAGGGATAGCCGCTCAATTCAGGCAGCGTGCTGGTCTTAAACGCAAACCGGCTGCGTAGCGCTGCTCGCTCAGCGTCGGGCAGCTCAGGCAGACGAGCCATCTGGTAGCTGAAAAAGATAAGCACGATCGCGACGATGCGACTCGCCTGTCCTGTGAGGAAATTGAACAACAGCGCCATGTGAGAGTCCTCCTTCCGCTATGCGTTTGCTCATTGCAGCTTCAACGTTCGTAGGCGATAGCACCTCCAAAGCATGATTGAATACGTTGACGCCATATCTCATAAGCGGGAGTATCGCGCTCGGCAGCAAGGTCTTTGAGGGATTGATCGGTGATGGCAGCCGCCTGGTGAGCCGACATGCCGCACAGGATGCGCGCGGCGCTCTCGGTATGCTCCGGCAGATGCCCGGCGCGCTTGCGTGTTTTGGCGGCGAAGGCCACTCCCTGCGCAACCTGCGGCACGCACGGGCCAGCCGCGTCGCGCAGCGCGATTAGCGTCGACTGGTCGACGCCGCCAGCGTAGGCACAGGCCAGGCCAACGCCGCTCCATAGATCGGAGTGACGCCCAGGCGCAAACGCGGCGATCGTCTGTGCGATCACCTCAACGTCCATCGCCTTGACGAACCACAGGCTGCGTCCAAAGCCCTGGTCGAAAACCCGCCGCTCGTAGCCCGCCAGCCGTCGCGGCCAGTGCTGAGTCGTGAGGTAGCGTCGACCATGAAAGTACCCCTCGTGAAAGCCGTAGCCGTCGACGGCGAGCCAGCCCAGCAGGGGATCGCCCGCGCTGCGCAGACGATCGAAACGCCGGTGAAGACGGGCATGCGCCCAGCCAGCGCCGACGTAGCTCATATAGACGTGATCCGCCGCCGGTCCCTGAACAAATTGAAGGAAGCGCGATGACCGCTGGGGCATCAAAACATCCAGCAGCGTGAACGCCATCGCCGCTCCTTCAAAGGCAAAGCCGCGTACTTCGAGGTCGATGCGGTTGAGCTGGCGCTCGACCTCGATCACACGCGGATCACGCAGGACGGTATGGTAGCCCGCTAGAAAGGTGGTGCCGATCTGCTCCAGCCGAGCACAGACCATTGATGTCTTGGGCTGGAAGCCACGCCGCAGGCAGGTGACTTCACGAGGCGAAATGCCGAAGACGATCGTGCGCATCGAACTCCCGATGGCTCCCATAACGATGATCCTTTAGCTACAAAGCAAACGATCGTGATAGCAGCGATTCCGGACGCACCCGCCCCGCAGAGCACGCATGAGCAGACAGCGAGAATGGCAGCAGTGCAAGACGCCCGCTGACCAAACACGCCGCGCCTGCATGCATCCCGCCTTGGATGACGCAAGGCGCTGCCTAGATCGGTGCTCCACGCACACTCGCTCCTGAGCGCATCTCTATAAGGATGGCTCACGAGCCGCTATCGAACCTTGTACATGATGATGACCGCTCGTAGAGAGGGGGGTGAGCATGAGCGTCGATTGTTTCTACGAGAACGGCGTATGGACCCATGGATATTCTTCGATCGGTTGCATCCAACGAAACAGATATGCGCTAGCCAGGCAACCACCGTGTTATCCGGGCGAACCATACCGCAGGGGGAGTGTATGTCGCTGCGTATCGCAGCGCGCACGGCCTGTCCGCGCGCGCCGCTGCAACAATCGCCGGGCGTGCCAACCTGCACCATCAGCCGCTATGTGGCAGAGATCGACACAAGGTTACGATGAGCTATCCGCAGGCTGATGCCTCCGGCAGCCGCTTTTTCGATCTGGATGATGTCGCCTGCCCAGTAGCGACCGCGCACCAGCCCATCGCTGATCGGGTCGACCACGTGCTCTTGGATGATCTGGCGCAGCAGCCGCACACCGCGCTCGATGTCGTAACCTTTCTCGGCCAGGTACGACCGGGCGGCCTCTGTCACCTCCAGCCCAATCTGTTGATCGGCTAGGAGCTGACGCAGATCTTGGAGCGCGAGATCGACCAACTGCTCGACATGGGCCTGCTGGAGCGGCTGGAAGACGATGATGTCGTTGAGACGATGGATAAACTCAGGGCTTAAGAAGAGCTTAAGCTTATCCAGGTAGCGCTGCTTCAGCTGCTCGTACTGGTCGGGCAGCTCAGCGCCGTCCGCGCCCACCTTGAAGCCCAGGACGGACTGGCGCTTGAACAGTTCGCCTCCAAAGCTGGCCGTCATCAAAATAATGGTGTTGCGGAAATCGACGTAGCGGCCTCGCGCATCCGTCACATAGCCCTCTTCAAGGATCTGGACGAAGATGTTCAGCACGTCAGGATGGGCTTTATCGATATTGTCGAGCAGCACGACGCAGTAGGGCCGACGGCGGATTGCCTCGGTCAGTTGCCCGCCGCGATCGTAGCCGATGTAGCCTGGCGGCGCGCCAATCAGTCGGCTGATACTATGCGCCTCCATGTACTCGCTCATATCCAGCCGCACCAGCGCTTTGTCGCTGCCAAGCAGGTATTCGGCCAACACGCGGCCCAGCTCGGTCTTGCCCACACCCGGAGGGCCTGCCAGGAGCAGCGCGCCGATCGGCTGCTTCTTTGCCTTCAGGCCGGCAAATGCGCGCTGAATGGCTTTGCTCACGGCCTGGATCGCCTGGCGCTGGCCGATGATGCGCTTGCTCAAGACCTGCTCCACGTCCTGCACGCGCTTCGGCTCCTCGGCCAGCATCTGCGAGATGGGAATGCCGGTCTGCATCGATAGAACCTGCGCGACATCTCTGCCGGTGACAGCGGCTTCGGCCTCAGCCGGGCCGGGCTGACTGGTCTGCTCGTTGCCAGCTTTGCTCTTCTGCTGGCGATACCAGACGCGGCTGGCGGCCTCGTCCAGCAGGTCGATCGCTTTGCCGGGCAGGTACAAGTCCGGGATATACTGGGCGGCCAGGCGAGCCGCGCAGTGCAGCGCCTCGTCGCTCAGGCGCAGCTCGTGATGCTCCTCATACCGTGAGCGAATCCCGCGCAGGATATGCACGCTGTCCTCGATGCTCGGCTCCTCGACGATGATCGGCTGGAAGCGACGTTTGAGCGCGCTGTCTTTTTCGATGTGCTGGCTGTACTCCTCGAAGGTGGTCGCGCCGATCACTTTGAGCTTGCCGCGCGCCAGAGCCGGTTTCAGAATGTTGGCCGCGTCGACGGTATTTTCTGTCGCGCCCGCCCCGACGATCATGTGCAGCTCGTCGATGAAAAGGATCGCGTCTTCGCGCGTGATCTCATCGATCACGTTTTTCAGGCGCTCCTCGAACTGCCCACGGTAGATCGCGCCTGCCAGCAGCGAGCCGACATCCAGCGACCAGACCGCCGTGTCCTTGAACGATGGGATCTCGCCCTTCGCCAGCTGCTGCGCCAGCCCCTCGACGATCGCGGTCTTACCCACGCCGGGCTCGCCGATCAGCACCACATTGTTTTTCGTCCGGCGGCGTAGAATCTGGATCGTGCGCTCGATCTCCTGGTAGCGACCGATCACCGGATCGAGATGTCCATCGCGCGCCTCCTGGGTCAGGTTGATCCCAAGCTGCGCGAGCAGTGAATCGCCCGACGGATTGCCCTGCTTCGCGGGGCCGGTTGTGCTTTTCAAGGTTTCGTGTACGGCCTCACAGACGATGCTACCGTTGATTCCGGCCCGTGCCAGAATGTAGGGCACAAAGCCTTTTTCCTCGTGAGCCAGCGCTAAGAGCAGATGCTCTGGCCCAACCTGCTGATCCTTGAGCTGATCGGCCTCCCTGGCTGCCGCTTGCAGCAGCTTTTTGGTATGCGGCGCCAGAGGCAGGTACGCGGGCGTCAGACGATCGTCATCCCGCGCGTGCGGCGTCATCATCGTCTGAACGATCTGCCGGGCCTGGGAGTGAAAAAATCCCAGCTCTTGCAGCGCCCTGGCTCCTATGCCATTCTCCTGCCGCAGCAATCCCAACAGCAGATGTTCGGGTCCCAAGAAGCTATGCTTGAGGCTACGTGCTTCCTCTTGCGCGAGCAGAAGGATGTGCTGTGCCTTTGGGTTGAGACGTTCAAATGGATCGTCCATCATAGTCTGTGTACCCCAGTATCATTGCAGCACGGCGGGTGAGAGGCCGCCGCGCTACTTCAGCAGCGGCCTCTCCCTTGGCTGGATTTGGGCCTGCGGGATGCCCGGATCGGTGTCGGCGACGCCATCGTCGCTTATGTCGCCCGGTTTTCCGCAGAACGCGACGTAGATCTCTGTGTTCGCCAGCTTACCCGCCACCGGGTCGGCCATGCTAACCTGTTGGACCGCGCCTGGCTCAACGTGCCGCGCGCCGGGTAGCGGTTCAGGTCAGCGTAGGCGCTAAACGGCTCACGCACACCACGACTCTCGGACAAGCGCTGTGCGTATGCCGATCTGCCTCAGGCGACGACTTTCACGCTCTCCAGCGTGTCGAAGCCACGGAACATAAACTCCAGATTATTCTGATCGATGCCGTCGTACACCTGGAAATGCTGCTTGATCGAGCCGTCGAAGTTGAGCTGATAGACCCGGCTGCGCAGCGTTTCGGCCACCCACAGCGAGCTGCCGTCGCTGGAGATGCCGGAGCCCAGGAAGCCAGGCTGCGGATGCCAGATGGTGCGATGATTGCCCTGGCTATCCACGTGGACGACGACGCACTTCTCCTGCGTGCCCTCGCTCATCGTACCGGCAAACGAGCCGTCGGGCAGGCGCACAACGCCGATCAGCGAGGCATCGACGCCGGTGATCTCCGCGATCTCTTCTTTCTCGCCGGTGTGGATGTTGACGCGGATGATCTGGCCGCCGCTGGCCTTGCCGTGCGGCTGGCGCGTGTTGGCGACGAGCACATGATCCGGCCCGTCTACGCTGAGCGTTGAGGGCTGATCGAGGCCATCGGTCAGGATCGAAATATCGCCGCTGCCCAGATCGATCGCGATCACTTTGCCGTTGCCCTGCCAGTTGTTGAAATCGCAGACCAGCACCCGCTTGTCGTCAGGCGTAACGACCAGGCCGGCCAGGTCGAGCATCCGATCTTGATACGGCAGACCGGAGACGGCATCGTAGGCGGTGAACGCGCGCAGCAGATTGCCGGTCGTAGTATCGATTTCGAGAACCGCTGCGGTACCCGCCACGCCGATATGGTTCGCCGTGGGACCGCGCATGCCGCTCATCGAGACGTAGAGGCGGCTGCGATCGGAGTTGGTGGCGGTGTCCCACAGGTGCGCGTTGCACCAGCTCGACACGTCCAGATAGGGCCGACTCTGGCCCTCACGGACCAGCATGATCCGGTTGCTGGACTGATCGGTGACGAGCAGATCGCCTGATTCGAGGGCGGTCGGGCTATGGGCCGTCACGATGAACAGCGTGTCCACAATGTTGTGGAGCGTCGGCAGACTGGCTAGTCCATGAACATGGATCGCCGACACAATCTGCTTCTGAATCGTGGACAGCGCGTTTGCCGACGAGTCGGCGGTCAGGACTGAGATCGCGTACTGGTTTTGCTGCACCGTCGGTAATCCCTGGAACGTGGTTGGCTGCTCAGGCTCTTGAAGCTGGCGCTGGGTGCCGTTCCGTTCCGGTGTAGTGCCGTTGGTTGCTGGGCGGCTCATCGGTTAACTCCTTTGGGCTAAAAGATTGATCATCTGACGTGATTGCAGCATGAAATAGAACAGCGTCGTCAGGAGCGGCGGATCAGTCGGCTGAAGCGAGCGCATGTGGAGATCGCTGTGGTTCTGGTAGCGGCCATTGCGCACGACTAAGGGCCGATCGCCTCTACCAACCAGCAGGTCATCCCGTTTGCCATCCAGCAGCAAATAGGACTTCGGATCTTCCGACCACTGGAAGGACGTGGCAAAGACGTAGTAGCGGCCATCCGGCACGCGGGGCAGCATGTAGATCGGCGATTCGAGCGCCACGGTGTACGCGACGGGCTTGCCCTGCGGCATCGGCAGCGTGTAGAGGCCGATAAAGACCGGCGATAGCGAGCGCCGCCGTGCAGGAAAGCCGAACGCTGTATCTGTCGGCAGCGATGATGGAACATGGATTCTGCCGACCGCCGTCTGCTTATGCGAGCGAAATACCGGTGGAAACGGGCGATCCATCGCGCCCAGGAACGCATCCAGGTGCCGCCAGTTATCCGGGCGGGCCAGCTCGCGGAAGCCGTGCGGAGACACGCCCACCAGTTGCGTAAAGCGAGAGCTAAACGTGCCCAGGCTGTTATAGCCTACTTCGTAGCAGACATCGACGATCCGCAGGTTGGTATCGAGGAGTAGGCGCTTGGCGGCTTCCAGGCGCAGGGCCGTCAAGAATCGGCTAGGGGGGATACCTGTAATCGAGCAAAACAACTGGTTGAAGTAGCAGGGACTGAAATGGGCGATCTCGGCCATGTCGTTGAGCGAGATAGAAGCCGATAAGTTCTGCCGCATCACCTCGATGACCTCTCGGACAGCCTCGCGCTGCGCGGTGGTTGTCGATGTTCGTAAGCTATCCACCGGGGATAGAGTAGCGATCCCACCGTGATTCATAGCACCTCTCGGCTTATGGGGTTTGGTGGGGGGTGTGAGCCTGATCGCGACTATACGTTCAAGGACTGGCCGTACTCGTAGGCTAAATCTTGCGGCTGAGGCACGACCTCGCTGGCAGGTACCGCAGGCGAATACCAGGATTTCCAGGCATTGTCGACATCGAACCAGAGATCCTTGGTGATCATCTCGAATGAGCCGTCCTGCTGCGGCTCGTAGATGTAAAATTGGTTGACTGGCGTGAGGTAGGTATGCACCGTCGCCGCCCACTCGTCGGTATCATTGACCATATCGTGAAGCTGAGTGGCCTCGTCGGGCAGGATCGGCGTGACCTGGTTGCCACTCAAGCTGGTCGTCTTCAGCTTCTTGAGGTAGGCCGTGCCTGACTTGGTGTGCATCACCTGGTATTTTGTTTCTTTGGTGCTGCCTACCAGCGCCGCGACCGCCCCTACGGTTCCGCTGTGGTCGTGGATCGGGCTGCGGCTGTGCGGACCCCAGAGCACCACCACGATTTGAAAATCGTCCTCGAAGGCGTTGAGCAGAATCCGCGTGTAGAGCCCCGTGGTCGTCGTGGCGAAGTTCACGTGCTGGTTGGCTGGCTCCGACACAAAAGCGACCAATGCCTGCGATAGTACTGCCAGACTTTCTGCCTGCGACCCTGCGCGCGCTTTCGTGTCTCGGATCGCTCGAATCAATTCCAGAGGTGTCATGTGCTCCCCCTTCACTAAATGACCGTCGGTCATTAGGAAAAGATGCAGGTTCTTATAGGCTGCCGTTCGGCAGGCGATCGATAAGCGACCGCCTGGATCGAACCGAGCAACCGCGTGCGTGATAGTCCTAGACAGCAGCTACGCAGGCTAGATATTATTCCCCGGTCTTGGAGATGAGGTGGATGATGCCAGCCGGGTCTGAGATCCAATGAGCCGTGAGGCCATTCAGTGGCTCGATCTCGTCCCGAATTGGGACCCCGGTGTCGGCCAGGTAGGCAGCCGCGCCCTCCGGGTCGTCGGTGTACAGCTCCAGCCACACGTCGGCCTGGCTATAGTTTTCAACCAGATCCAGCCAGAGGCACATCGGTCCGAACTGAAACATATGCGCTCCGCGATGCTCTCCCAGGTAGGGAAGCCGCAAGGTATCTCTGTAAAATCGTAGGGTTTCCTCGAAGCGGAATTTCGGAATTTTGAGCGCAATGTTCGCGCCGCCCGTAAATTTGGGGGCCTCTTGTGACATGTGGTTTCAGTCCTTTCCTAGCCACGTGGACAGTACCATCGCCTTCCACAGAGCAGTATTCCAATTACCGCCAGTATTCGCTGAATGAAGCAGTCGTACGTGCCTGGACGTTGGTTAAGATGTTTTGACTGATGAGAGAATGATAATGGAGCCAGTCGTCGATTGCTTATCCTGAATTGCTATTTCCAGAAATCTTCTTCTGGATTGCGCTCTTTCAAAGAACATGCCGCGCGATGCCGAATCGGCCCAGCCTGGCGACGGGCTATCCATCAAGCGGGCCTTCAAATATCACGCGATACCCATTGGGCGAGCGAACAATCAACGTCCACTCGCCCCACTCTTGCAGGGTGGCTGGCTGAATAACTGGGATTGCATGCTCAGCGCATCGCTGCGCCACGGCCTGCACGCTCGACGTTCCAATTTGCCAGATCAACTGCTGATCGAGCTGCGCCGGATCGCTCTGTGGCGCAGCTTGCAGACCAAATAAGATGGCCTCGCCATACGCCAGCGCTTTAAAATCATCCGCCTCGTAGTCGATACGGAAGCCTAATGCGGTGTAAAACGCTTTCTCCGCATCGACATCTTGCACGTTGAGCACTGGTTGCAGGCGTGTGTACATCGTGATCAACTCCTTGTTACGGGTTTCGAGTTCTGAGTTTCAAGGCCCTCACCCCCGGCGCTGGCGCGCCACCCCCTTCCCTACGCTCAGGCGGGCTTCCGCCTTCGCGGCATAGGCGAGGGGAAGCTTGGGTTCTCGGTTCTTGATTATCCTTTGTGTGCCGGGTGCCCTCTGGGCATGGCACCCGTTCTTTGTTCTTTGTTCCTTTATTCGTTTGTTCCTAGCGTTGTCCTGAGCCGTTCGCGCATGGTACGCTCGGCCTCCTGCACGAGCCGCTGAATGATGTCGCCAGCCGATTCTACTGAGCGGATCAAGCCGCTGGCTACGCCTGCGCTGATGTCCATCACCTGGGCATCTCCGCGTTGAGCAGCTTCTTCGAGCTGCCGCTGAAGATCGCGGCGGTGCTGGCGGATCTCGGCGTCGCGTCCCTGCCATTCTTCGACGAACCTGTTGCGCAGCACGCGATCCGCAATCCCGGCGGGGAATGGAGCCTCACGCACCTCATCGTAGACGCTCGTGCGCATCGTGTCGTCTGCCGTCGCCGCGACAACTGCGCGCTGCTCCCAGGGCTGGCCGCCCCACTCGTGGCTGGCGACGAAGCGCGTTCCCAGCCATGCCCCGACCGCCCCAAGCATCAAGACCGCCGCGAGGCCACGCCCGTCGGCGATGCCGCCCGCAGCCACGACTGGGATCTCGCCCACTGCATCGACGACGGCAGGCAGCAGCGCCAGCGTACCGGCGCTGCCGGTATGGCCTCCTGCCTCGGTTCCCTGCGCCACAATCAGATCAACGCCCGCCTGTGCCGCTGCGGCTGCCTGGGCAACCGTCTGGACCTGTGCAAAGACCTTGACTCCCAGCGCGTGCGCGGCGGCAACATACGGTGTTGGGTCGGCGAACGAGTGGTTGATCGCCGTAACCTTCTCATCAAGCGCGACCTGAACGAGATCGTCGATGCTGGGAAACGAAGAGATGAATCCGACGCCGAAGGGGCGCGTCGTGTGCTCGCGAACGGCCCGAATCTGTGCCCGCAGCCAGTCCGGCCCCGCGCCGCTCGTGCCGCCGATCATGCCAAACCCGCCTGCCGCTGAAACTGCCGCAGCTAGTCTGGCGGTAGCGGTGCCGCCCATCGGCGCATTGAGGATCGGATGATCAATCTTGAGTAGATCGCAGAGAGGTGTGTGAATCATAGCTCCTCCCAAAGGCTGGCTACTGGCGCTGCGTCATGTCTCACACTTTGCCATTACCAATCTCGATTGTCAAATGAGGCGCTGTCTGGAAGCGGTGGATCGGGTCGGCTGGGTGCCGTCGCCTGCCAGACACACCAGCAGGACCGTCACGCTGGTGTGACGGTCCTGCTCCTACCGAGTGATCAAGCTACAGCGACCTGCTCACCGGCGAGCGTTAGTCGCTGACCGGATTGAGTTCGACATCATCCTCCAGGTTTCCCCGAAATCGCAGGGCGAAATTGAAGCCTTGTGCCACATGTCCGCCCCCCGCAGCGCAGCGGCCTTTGCTGGGAAACCCGTCGAAGAACATCGCGTTGCATTTGTTGCAGAAGCGCCAGTCCCTCTGGGCCGGTCCCGCTACCTGGGTATCATGCGGCAGAACAAAGTTAAAGCCTTGTGCTACATGTTCGGCTCCGGCAGCGCAGCGGCCTTTGCTGGGAAACCCGTCGAAGAACATCGCGCTGCATTTGTTGCAGAAACGCCAGGCTCCCTGGGTATGAGCCGATTCAGGAACATCGTGCGGCAGGAAGAAGTTGTGGCCCTGGGCGCGATGACCGCCGCCCGCCGGGCAGCGCCCTTTGTTGGGAAACCCGTTGAAGAACATCGCGTTGCATTTGTTGCAAAAGCGCCATTCGAGCTGGTTGGGCATATGCCCCTCCTTTGCGGTGCTGCCGCTGATTATCCACCAGGGCGACGTGCCGCTGACCGCCGTGGTTCACGGGGAGCAGCTACGCAACCATAGAAAGCCATATGTTAGAGGGTAGCACAGCGATCTATCAGATACCTTGCAACATGCGCGTGTCCCAGGACGCTCCTGTCACTACGAGGAGCGGCGAGACAGACGACAATCTCCTACAAGCTCGTCTGTGGGCAATGCGGCATCGCCATCCCGCCAGACTACGCTCGTCTCGCTATAGCTCAGCCTCCTGGATCGGCTTGCCAGTCGGTTTATACTCGACTCGAGAGGAGCAAACTGATGATCGCGCGTCAACACAATTGGGCGGGCAACTACACCTACAGCGCCGCCAGATTACACCAACCCGCAACCGTGGAGCAGGTTCAGGAGCTAGTCGTCGGCTGCCGCAAGCTCAAGGCACTGGGAACACGTCACTCATTCAATGGCATCGCGGACTCGTCCGAAGATCTGATCTCGCTTGAGCATTTCAATCGCGTGATTGCAATCGACCATGAGCGCCGAAGGGTGACAGTCGAGGCGGGCATTAAGTATGGTCAGCTCTGCCAGGAGCTTTACCGCGCAGGATACGCGCTGCATAACCTGGCCTCGCTACCGCATATTTCGGTCGCGGGCGCGTGTGCAACGGCGACGCACGGATCGGGCGATAGCCATGGAAATCTGGCTACGGCTATCGCCGCAATGGAGCTGGTGACAGCCGACGGCGCGATAGTCGTCATATCGCGTGATGACCAGGACGAGCAGTTTCCGGGAGCGGTCGTCGGACTCGGCAGTCTTGGCGTGGTCACAAAGCTTACGCTCGACATCGTTCCGGCCTTTGCGATGCGCCAGGATATTTACGAAGACCTGCCGCTGGCACGCCTTGAAGACCGCTTCGATGAGATCGTGGGGAGTGCCTATAGCGTCAGCTTATTCACCGACTGGCGCAGCGCGCAGTTTAGCCAGGTCTGGCTAAAGCGGCGCGTGACGGACGACACCGCTTACGAGGCTGAGCCGAAGCTGTTCGAGGCGACGCTCGCACGACGCCAGTTGCATCCCATCGCCGGGCTTCCACCGGAACATTGCACCGAGCAGATGGGCCTTCCAGGCCCGTGGCATGAGCGCTTGCCGCACTTTCGCATGAACTACACGCCCAGCAGCGGCGAGGAGCTGCAAGCCGAGTATCTTGTCCCACGGCGGCACGCATGCGCGGCACTTCGGGCGATCCACGGCTTGCGGGAATACGTCGCTCCCCTGGTGCAGATTTCCGAGGTACGCACGATTGCCGCCGACAACCTGTGGATGAGTCCCTGCTACCAGCAGGACTGTGTCGCAATTCACTTTACCTGGCAAAAGAACTGGCATGCGGTCAGTCAGGTGCTTCCGCTGATCGAGGCGCGCCTGGCGCCGCTCGATGCCCGCCCTCACTGGGGTAAGCTGTTTACGATGTCGTCGCGACAGTTGCTATCACTTTACCCGAAGCTGCCCGACTTTCAGCAGCTCCTCCGCTCCTACGATCCTGATGGCAAGTTCCGCAATGCGTTTCTGGACACGTATATCTTTGAAACGCCCTGATCGAATCCGTGAGTACCGCCAATCAGCACAGATCCATTGGATCGCGAGCTTTATCCGCGACGTTGCCGCTGACGTGCTCCGCAATTTGTATGTGCGCAGGGTGCCCGCGCGCGAGGTTTCGGGCGAGGTGGCGCGATGCGCACCCACCGTGACTCGGCACGATATGGTCGGCGCGCTCAAATCACGGATCACCGTGGATTACATCCACGGCGTAAAAACACGCGGATGGACGCTATTTTCGGGACGATTGTGGCAACGAAATGATTATGAGCGCATCATCCGCAACGAAACCGCTCTCAACCGCATCAGGCAAGACATCGCCGACCATCCCGCCCGCTGGAAAGGATGACCCGCCTGGCCTCCTGCATATGGTTCGGGCAGCCCTTGTGGCTGCCCCAGCCCGCCGCTACCCCTAGCCCTCTAGCGCGGCGAACGCCCCCGGCAGTGCCAACTGCTGAAAGATCGCATCCATCTGCTCAGCAGTGTACGGAGCCTCGTGATCAGCCCACCAGATCAGCAGGCCCATGAACGCGCCCACCGTGTACTGCACCACCAGCTCGCGCGGGATCGGCGCGGCATTGTCCGCTGCCAGCATGTTCAGCTCGTCGCGTACGAGGTCGGTGATCATCTGCTGCATGCGCTGCACCATCACCGCGCCGCTCTGCTTGCCGACCAGCGCCCGATACAGGGGCAGATGGCCCTGCACGTGCTCGAACATTCCCAGGCTGAAGCTCAGCTTGCGCGCGCCCGACGCCGTTGCCGCCGCACGCTGCTGCGCCAGAAAACTATGCAGTTGCTCGAATCCGCTGAGAAATAGCTGCTGCTTGTCCAGAAAGTGGGCGTAGAAGGTCGAGCGCCCGACATTGGCCCGGTCGATGATGTCCTGAACCGTCACCGCCTCGTAGCCCTTCTCCAGAATCAGAGCAAAGAGCGCCTCCTGCAATAGCTTGCGCGTGCGTTGTATCCGCCGGTCTGGTGCCTTCGTCGCCATCGGCAGCCCTCCTTGTTCAGCACAGTTTGCGCGTGACTGTTCGATTTTGAACAATCGACCGGTGATTGGTTGTTGACCTCCGCGCTGACGAACAGTATAACAGAAAACGAACAGTGTGTTCCAAATCGAATAATCGGTTCATCTTCTGCGAGGCAGCACACGATCGCTGTTGCTCAGGTAGAAAGGATACAGCGCTATGGTACACGTTCATCGCCAGCCGTGGATCGCCGATTACCGGCTGCGCATGCCGCGCTCCGTTCACTACACGCTTGCCGCAGGCGGCGCGGCGGTCGCGCTGGGCGTCGGCTCCCGTGTGGGCACATCGGCCAATCGCAAGATCACCGGCTCGCTCATCGGAGCCGGGTCCGCCGTCCTCGTCCCGACGCTTGCCCTCGTCGGCTTCGTCCACCTCCTCCAGACCGCCCGTGATCGTCTGCGCGACACCATCGTCGAGGGGGTGAGCTGGCGCGGCGACGAGCGCGTGCTCGACGTGGGTACGGGCAGCGGGATTCTGCTGTTTGCCTGCGCCAAACATCTGCGCACCGGCACGGCCACCGGCATCGATATCTACGATCCGAACGCGGGCGGCGGCTCGGCGGAGATCTTCTGGCGCAACGCGCGCGCCGAAGGCATCGCCGACCGCGTCGAGCTGCTGAACGTCGATGCACGCCGGATGACTTTCACAGACGAGATGTTCGACGTGGTGGTGTCGAGTCTGGCGATGCACCATGTCGGCGCGGCGCAGGATCGCCAGCGCGCGACCTCGGAGATCATTCGCATCCTGAAGCCCGGCGGCAGCATTGCCATTTGCGACCTGACGGCGGTGCTAGGCGAATCCGAAGACGTGTTGCGCAAGAACGGCATGCTCAACATCCGCAGACGCCCGTATATGCGCCTGTTCAGCATCCTGACCGCTGAAAAGCCCTGATCGCGGCTGATTGAACGCAGGTGGAGCGCGGGCCGAGCCGGATACTACAGCCCAGTCCGCGAATCTCTGCATCGACCTGCGTAGCTTCTTCCGTCAAGCAAACAGGTGATGGATGCGCTCCTGCTCGATCGCGCGCATTGCCATGTCGCCATGCAATCGTACCAGATCGATCAGCCTGGCGAAGCGCTCGTCGTGGGTGTGGCCCTGGCGATAACGGTAGTAGATCTGCTGGACGATCACGCCATTCTTGAACAGGCCATACACATAGTAGAACAGGATATTCCCGACATCGCGACCGCTCCGCGCGGCGTAGCGCTCGACCCACTGCTGCCGATCAAGGTTGCCGGGCAGCGTGGTCAGGCCAAACTGCCTGAGCGCGAGCGGATCATCCGGCTCGGCCCAGTACGCGAGCGTCGTTCCGACATCGGTCAGCGGATCGCCAAGCGTCGCCATCTCCCAGTCGAGAATCGCCTTGATCCGCGTCGGATCGGTCGGGTCGAGCACCACGTTGTCGTACTTGTAATCGTTGTGGATCAGCGCCGCGCCGGAGGTGGGCGGAAGATGACCCTGGAGCCAGGCCGCCGCATGCTCCATCGCCGGTACGTCGTCGGTGCGCGCGTTGGCGTAGCGGGCCGCCCAGCCGCCGACCTGCCGCTCGACATAGCCCTCCGGCCTGCCCAGATCAGCGAGTCCCGCCGCCGCGTAATCGAGGCGATGCAGCTCGACCAGCGTATCGATCAGCGAGTGGCAGATGCGGCGCATCAGCTCAGGCTCCAGCTTCAAGCCCTGCGGCAGCCGCGCGCGCAGAATCACGCCACTGACCCGCTCCATGATGTAGAATGGCGCGCCAATGATCGCCGGGTCTTCGGCGTAGACGAGCGGACGGGGCACCTTGGGATAGGTCTTGCTCAAAGCGCTCAGGATGCGATACTCGCGGCCCATGTCGTGGCCGGACTTGATATTCGCGCCGAACGGTGGCCGCCGCAGCACCAGCTCGCGCTCGCCGAGCCGCAGCAGGTAGGTCAGATTGGAGAAGCCGCTGGGAAACTGCTCGACGTGTAGCGGCGCTCGCGCATCCGGCAGATGGTCGCGCAGAAACGCATAAAGCCGCTCGGTATCCAGCATCTCGCCGGGACGCACCGCTGCGGGCTGATCGATCGCCTGATCGTTGGGCAACGCGCTCTCTGATGTGCCATTCGGCATAGATCTACCCCTCCGGAGTCGTAGCTGGATGGTCGAAGGCTACAGCGATATATCAACACCATACTGCTTCAAAATCTGCCGCGCCACAACCGATTTGTGAACTTCGTCAGCGCCGTCATAGATGCGCGCGCCGCGCTCGTGGCGATACCAGAACGAGAGCAGCGTGTCGTCGGTCATGCCGAGCGCGCCATGCACCTGGATCGCCCGATCCAGCACACGTTGCAGCACGTTCGCCACAAAGAACTTGATCAAGGAAATATCGACGCGCGCCGCCGACGCTCCCTCACGATCGATCCTGGCTGCGGCATCCAGCACCATCAGCCGCGATGCATTAATCTCGGCGCGGCTTTCGGCGATCCAGTGCTGGATCGCCTGGCGCGTCGCCAGGGGCTTGCCCGGCGCTAGCTCGCGCGTCGCAGCCCGCCGACACAGCAGGTCGAAGGCGCGCTCACAGATGCCGATCCAGCGCATACAATGATGAATCCGGCCAGGGCCGAGGCGCATCTGGGCCAGCGCAAAGCCGTGGCCTTCCGCGCCGATCCGGTTGGATTGCGGCACGCGGCAGCTCTCCAGCAGAATCTCGGCGTGACTCGCGTGGTCTTGCCCGGCGTCGCCCATGACGGAGATGTTGCGGACGATCCGAAAGCCGGGCGTGTCCGTCGGCACGATAATCTGGCTGGCGCGCTCGTGGCGGGGAGCGTCGGGGTTCGTCACGGCCATCACGATCGCAAAGGCCGCGCCGTCCGCCGATGAGGCAAACCACTTGTGGCCGCTGATGACATAGTCGTCGCCATCCTTGACGGCGGCGGTGCTCAGCCAGACCGGATTAGAGCCCGGATGCTCCGGCTCGGTCATGGCGAAGCAGCTACGAATATCGCCGCGAGCCAGCGGCTCAAGGTAGTGCGCCTTCTGCCGGGCCGTGCCGTGCTCGATCAGGATCTCCATGTTGCCGATGTCGGGAGCCTGACAGTTGAAGAGGTAGTGTCCGAGCGGGCTGGTGCCCAGCACCTCGCTGACTCGCCCGAACTGGGATAGCGTCAATCCCAGGCCGCCATACTCCGGCGGCAGATGCGGCGCCCACAGCCCCCGCGCTTTGACCGATTGCCGTTGTTCGCGCAGCGTCGGCAGCAGCGCGCCAAAGCCTTCGCGCAGCAGCCGCGACTCAAGCGGATACACTTCGTCGCGCATGAAGCCGCGAATCCGATCCAGCAGCACGCCGATGCGCTCTTCGGCCTCAGCCGCCATGATAGCCTCCTTCGACACCTACGCTAGCAGTTCGGGATCGCCTCGAAATGATTGGGCTATCCACGACGATCAGATCGTGCTGGAAGCTTGAAGGCCGCCATCGACTACCAGCACCGCGCCGTTCACATAGTCGGACGCGGACGATGCCAGGAACAGCGCGCTGCCAGCAACATCATCGGGCTCGCCCAGCCGCCCGGCGCGTCGCTCGATGCCGCTGACAAGCCGCTCGTTGCTCCACAGCGCCGTGCTGAATTTGGTCTTGATCACGCCCGGCGCGATGGCGTTGACCTGGATGCCGCGCGGGCCAAGCTCCTGCGCCAGCGATTGTGTGAGCATCAGCACGGCGGCCTTGGTGACGCTGTACAGGCCCATGCCCGCCCCCGGCGTCAGCCCCGCCACCGAGGCGACGTTGATGATTTTGCCCGATCCGCGCGCCAGCATGATCGGCGCGACCGCCTGGCACAGGGCAAAGTAGCCCTTGATATTGACCTGGAGCGTCTTGTCCCACATTTCGTCGGTCGCTTCCAGCAGCGAGCCAAAGTGCGGGTTAGTCGCCGCGTTGTTGACGGCAATATCGACGGTGCCGAACCGCTCCACGGTACGCCGCACGAGATCCTGCACCTGCGCCCGATCGCCCGTGTGACAGGCCAGCGCCAGCGCGTGGCCGCCCGCCGCGCTGATCGCATCGGCGACCGGCTGCACGTTTTCCAGCTTGCGGCTTGCGACAACGACCTTTGCGCCAGCTTCCGCAAAGGCATGGGCGATTGCCTCGCCTATGCCGCGCGATCCGCCCGTGATAATTGCGACTTTGTCGTGCAGATCAAACGAGGGCACGAGTCTCTCCTTTCGACGTAGCAAAGGGCAGCACAGCGAGGATAGCACCGGATCGATCTGGTTGCAACCACACATGCTGCCCACATCGCAGCCGTGGGGCTGAGACTGTGCGACGGAGCACAAGCCCGGCGCTATGCGTCGAGCGGGACCGGAGCAGCGGGCAGCGCATCCGCCGTTCGGCCAAGGCCGCGCGCGAGGTTGCCGCGCAGCACCCGCAGGGCCATGCCCGGATGCAGGAGGCTCGTAGCGGGGGCCATCATGTTCACCACCCGCAGGAACGCCACCGAGAGCGCGGCGTCATGTCGCGCAGCAGTGTGCAGCTTGCCGATATACCAGTTGACGAAGTTGTCCATCCGCGTGCGCCGCCCTTCGACATGCGGAAGCTGCAAATCGTTGCCGACCGCCACGCTCCAGGGCGCATCCACAACCGGACGCACTCCGGCGAAGAAGCGCCGCGCAAGATTCGCGCTGCCCTGAGCGAGGCAATCATTGAGGACCATCGCTTCGTTCGCCGCGACCGTCATGCCCTGCCCATAGACCGGATTGAAGCTACAGATCGCGTCGCCGAACACCAGATAGCCCTCCGGGAAACGTGTGAGACGCTCGTAGCGGCGGCGCTGGTTTGCGGGAAAGCGGTAGGGCACCGGGTCGGTGAGCGGCTCGGCATCTTTGATCAGGTTATAGATCTCCTGCGTGGGCAAGCGCCGGGCAAAATCTACAAAGCCTGCCGGATCGAGGGACGCGAAATCGCCGTTATAGCCGCCGAGCGTCACGATCCAGCGGTCCTTTTCCTGCGCAAGCACAACCCCGTTGCGACCATCGGGCGGCGCGCCCGCGATAGCCATGCCCCTGCGGCCCGGCAGTTGGTCCGGCGTGCGGCGATACTGTCGGGTTGCGTAGCCCAGATCAACACGTACCCGCTCCTCCTCTGGCTGCTCGTAGCCCATCTCGGCCAGCCAGGCAGGCGTGCGCGAGCCGCGACCGGTCGCATCCACGACCAGATCAGCCACCAGCACGTCCTCAGCGCCGCCGCTGGCGTGGCGCACCAGCCGAACACCGGTCACGCGGGCGCGATCCTCGGATGTCGCCAGGCCCGGCACGGAGCACTGCTCGATAGCGTGGACGTTGGGCAGCGCCAGCACGCGCGCTTGTACCCCGGCTTCGAGCTGTGGACGACTCACCAGCAGCCCTTCCAGGCCACAGGCCGTGGGCTGATGAAAGCCGCCGTTGGCGTACCAGCGGAAATCGCGGCTGATGTCGAGGACGATCCCGCCCTGCGACACCATCTCCTGCGTGAAGCCGGGCATCAACTGCTCGATGACAGCGCGCCCGCGCGCGTGCAGGCCATGCGCATGGCTGCCCTGCGGCACGCCCTTGCGCGACTCGCCCGCCGCTGGAAATGTGTCTCGCTCGACTACTGTAACGGCCTCGTAGTAGTCTGCCAGCACACGCGCGGCAAGCAGACCGCCCATGCTCGCGCCAATCACCACCGCATGTCGACCGATCCGTTGCATCGGAACCTCCTTCGATCCTGTTGTGAGCAGCAAGAATAGGAGGCAACCCTATCCAGGTGCCAGCCTAAGCGCCGCTCAACCATTGCTCAACGCTGCCGGGTTTGTGTCTCGTGGCTTCTTTTAGAAGGAATGCAGAGCTGTAGGGTGAGTATAGCCAATGCCGCGGCGTTTCCGCATACGTCTAAGGGCGGATGACACGGCGGCTTTTTGATCCAATCGGCATATCCAGGCGAGGAAGTCTGCCCGGTTGCTATGACCACCGTACAAAAAATTGCATTAACTACACGACCGGCGCACGCCAGACCAAGACGGTCGACGGCCAGATGTCATCGACGGTCAGCCCACGAGTAGCCACCACCGCGCCAGCCCTCCTGCTCGTGTCGGACGACGCGGCTGCGCTACCCTGGCGATGCGGAAGATGGTACTCGCGTTACTTGACATTCCTCCGACCGTCGTCTAACATACCTCACAAGTTTACAAAAATTTACATATGCGACTTCTAAATCGTTGGTCGACGAATCAGCATATGTCACAACCGTTGTCGTAGCCTCGCTTAACCTCCTCCGACCAGCCGATTAGATGCAGGGCGCTCATGAGTGATAGGGTAGAGAGTTCTCCTCACGAGATCACAACCTTAGTTGAAGTGCTACGCCTGAGATCAGCGGAGACACCCGATCGTACGGCCTACACCTTTCTGATAGATGGAGAGACGACCGAAGCAACGCTGACGTATCAGGAGATCGATGACAGGGCGCGCGCGATCGGCGCGCATCTCCAAAGCCTGGTGGCTCCCGGCGAGCGCGCCTTGCTCATGTTCCCGCCCGGCCTTGACTATATTGCAGCATTCTTTGGCTGCCTGTACGCTCGTGTGATTGCCGTCCCCACCTATCTGCCCAACCTCACCCGACCGAATCAGACGTTTGCGCGGCTGCAAGCGATCATCCGAGATGCACGTCCTACGGTAGCCTTGATCCCGGCGACGCTGCGCTCCGCAATCGATCGGCTCGACGCGCAGGAATCGGCGTTTCATGCGCTGCGCTGGATCGAGACGGATACGATCGCTCGCGCGACAGCAGGCGCATGGCGGCCACCGGAGCTCGACAGCACGACGCTGGCCTTCTTGCAATACACGTCGGGATCGACCGCCGCACCCAAAGGGGTGATGCTGACTCACGGCAATCTGCTGCATAATCTCGGAGTGATCCACAACGCCTTTGCGCATACTTCTACCAGTCGCGGCGTGATCTGGCTGCCTCCATACCATGATATGGGCTTGATCGGCGGCATTTTGCAGCCGCTCTATGGCGGCTTTCCAGTGACGCTGATGTCGCCCGTGCATTTCTTACAGCGTCCTATCCGCTGGCTGGAGGCGATCTCAAGAACGAAGGCCACGACCAGCGGCGGCCCGAACTTCGCCTATGATCTTTGTACCCGCAAAATCACGCCAGAGCAGCGTGCCGCGCTCGACCTCAGCAGTTGGACGGTCGCGTTCACTGGCGCGGAGCCGATCCGTGCCGAGACGCTGACGCGCTTCGAGACGACCTTTGGGCCGTGTGGATTTCGCCGCGAAGCCTGGCATCCGTGCTACGGCCTGGCGGAGGCAACGCTGATGGTTTCGGGCAGCGCTGCCTCCGCACCGCCGGTCATCCGCACATTTGCCAGCGCCGCCCTTGAGTATCATCAGGTGGTCGAGGTGCCGGAAGCGCGTGGAGATAGCCGGACGCTCGCTGGATGCGGGCAGCCACTTGGCGATCAGCAGCTTGTGATCGCCGATCCGGTCGATCTGACGCAGTGCGGCCCTGGGCAGGTCGGCGAAGTCTGGATCGCCGGGCCGAGTGTTGCACAAGGATATTGGGATCGGCCAGACGAGACGCGCCAGACCTTTCGGGCGTATCTGGCAGACTCAGATGCCGGGCCATTCCTCCGCACCGGCGATCTCGGCTTTGTGCAGGATGGCGAGGTCTTTATCACGGGCCGCCTCAAAGATGTGATCATCATCCGGGGGCGTAATCACTACCCGCAAGACATCGAGCTAACTGTGGAGCAGAGCCATGCCGCCCTACGGCCTGGCTGTGGCGCGGCATTTTCGGTCGAGGTTGCCGACGAAGAGCGCCTGGTCGTCGTGCAAGAGATCGAGCGGCAGGAGCGGCAGCCCGATGTCGCTGCGATTGCCGGGGCAATCCGCCAAGCGGTGATCGAGCAGCACGAGCTTCAGGTCTATGCGGTTGTTCTGCTCAAGCCCGCGCGCATTCCGAAGACCTCAAGCGGCAAGATCCAGCGGCAGCAGTGCCGTCAGGCGTTCCTGGCGGGAACGCTCGATGCCCTCGCCAGCAGCGTACTCGACGAAGCCCAGGCACTCGACGCCGAGACGGCTCTAACCCGCGCGGCATTGCTGGCGGTCGAGCCTGAAGCGCGATACGAGATGCTGGCAGCGTATCTACGGCGATCGACCGCCGAGGTGCTGCGACAAGCGCCGGCGCTGGTCGCAGACACAACGCCAATCAATAGCCTGGGCTTCGACTCGGTGATGGCGATCGAGCTAAAGCATCGCTTCGAGGTCGACCTGGGCATCGATCTGCCGCTGACGGCGTTTCTGAAAGACCAGAGGATCGCGGACCTTGCAACCGCGATCCTCGATCAGGTTGCGGCGGGACGCCACGCCTCAGCGCTTCCGCTGATCGCCGATCGACAGCCGACCGATCACTATCCGCTCTCGTCAGCGCAGGCGCAGTTCTGGTTTCTGGAGCAGATCACGCCGGGAAATCCGGCACATGTGATCGCCGCCGCCGCTGATCTGTCCGGTCAGCTCGATGCTGCGGCGCTGGAGCAAAGCCTCGATGAGATCGTCAGGCGGCACGAGGCGCTGCGGACGATCTTCATGCTGATCGATGGCGTGCCGCACCAACGAATCTTGCCGACGCTGCACATCCCATTGTCGAGCGACGACCTGCGCGCCACGCCTGAGGCCGAGCGGATGATCGAGGTCGAGCGGCGGCTGCAACAAGTAGCGCGGCAGGCATTCGATCTCGCGCGCGGCCCGTTGATCCGCGCGACGCTGCTGCAACTGGATGTACATAGCCATGTGCTGCTGCTGGTCGTGCATCACAGCGTTGCCGATGGCTGGTCGATGGGCGTGATCTTCCGTGAGCTGCTGGCGCTCTACAATGCCTTCAGCCAGCAGCTTCCAAGCCCGCTGCCCGATCTCACCGTCCAGTACGTCGACTTCGCGGCCTGGCAGCGGCAGTGGCTCCAATCGGAGGCGGCCAGCGCAGAGCTAGCCTACTGGAAGCAGCAGCTTCAGCCAGAGAATACTCCACTGCCGGTTCTCGAACTGCCCACCGACCGACCGCGCCCGGCAGTTCAGACCTTTCAGGGCGCACGGCACAGGTTTACGGTGCCGGACAGGCTGCGTCAAGCGTTAGAAGCGCTCGGCCAGCGGGAGGGCGTGACGCTCTTCACGACGCTGCTGGCGGCATTTCAGGTCTTGCTGGCGCGGTATACCGGCCAGACCGACATCGTTGTCGGCAGCCCCATCGCTCAGCGCAACCACGCCGAGCTGGAGCGATTGGTCGGGTCGTTCGCCAATGTGCTGGTGTTCCGTGGCGATCTCTCAGGTAATCCCAGCGTCCGCACCGTGCTCAGGCGGCTGTGGAGCGTCGTGCTCGGCGCGTATGAGCACCACACGCTTCCGTTCGAGCGGCTGGTAGAAGTGCTTCAGCCCCAGCGCGATCCGAGCCGACATCCGTTGTTCCAGGTCGCATTCGTTTTGCAGAATATGCCGTTGCCCGACGAACAGCCGCGCGGCCTGGCGCTACAGATATTAGACATCGATCGGGCGGCAGCGCAGTTCGATCTGAAGCTGGATCTCATCCCGCGTCAGAACGAGCTAGTCGGTCTGCTTGAGTACAACACCGACCTGTTCGAGGCCGCGACGATCGCGCGCCTGGCTGGACACTTTCAGGCATTGCTTGAGAGGATGGTGACGAATCCCGATGTGCCGATCGCCGAGCTGCCGCTGCTGACGGAGGCCGAACAGCAGCAGATGCTTGTCGACTGGAACCGCTCCGAGGCGGAGTATCCGCGCGCTGCCGCTGTGCATGCGCTGATCGAGGCCCAGGCCGCGCGCACGCCCAATGCTTCCGCGATCGTCTTCGCGGGGCAAGCGCTGACGTACGCGGAGCTGAACGCCCGCGCCAATCAACTGGCGCACCACCTCCGAGGCCAGGGCGTCGGCCCGGATGTGCTGGTGGCGCTGTGCGTCGAGCGCTCGCTGGAGATGATCGTCGGCATCCTCGCCATCCTCAAGGCGGGCGGCGCGTACCTGCCGCTCGATCCCACCTATCCCGCCGAGCGCTTGCACTACATGCTCAGTCACAGTCGCGCGCCAGTGCTCCTGACCCAGGCCGTGCTCGTCGAACGTTTACCGGAACATCAGGCGCAGGTCTTCTGCCTGGATGCCGATTGGCACACCCTGGCGCAGCAGCCGACGACCAACCCGCCGCGCACGGTGCTGCCGGAGCACCTGGCCTATATCATCTTCACCTCCGGCTCGACGGGCCGACCAAAGGGCGTGATGGTCACACAGCGCGGGCTGGTCAATCTGGTCTATGGCCTGCGCGCCTACTTCGCCGATCCCGCCGTCCAAACAACCGGCCTGATCACCTCGATCAGCTTCGACATCTCGGTCAACCAGATCTTCCCGACGCTCTTTTTTGGCCGCACGCTGCACATTATTCCTGATGCGGTCAAGTTCGACAGCCGCGCCCTGCTGCGCTACTTGCACGAGCAGCAGGTGCATCTGCTCGACGCGGTGCCCTCCTACATGCACGCGGTGCTGAACGAGGTCGCGCCGCAGCAACCACCGAACGCGCTGCGCTATCTGCTGATCGGCGGCGAGAAGATCGAGCAGCGGCTCCTGCAATCCGTCTTCGGCCAGCTTGGGCCGCAGGTCCAGGTCGTCAACATCTATGGCCTGACCGAGATCAGCGACATCAATATTCTGGGTGTGCTGCGCGCCGACGATCTTGGCAAACCGGTTACGGTGGGCACGCCGTTGCAGAACAACCGGAT
>DASUTC010000343.1 GCA_036374795.1 Herpetosiphonaceae bacterium | reverse complement strand
GGCCCATCTGGAGCCAGACGCGCCGCGCCCACTCGTCGTTGATATAGTCGGCCTCGCGCCGCTGATCGCGGTCGAAGTACGACCAGACGCGGTTGCCGCCGTTGCGCAGGACCAGCCGGTCGAACTTTGCGACCGGATCGTCGTGATCGAAGAGCTGGAAGTCGAGCTTGGAGGTGCCGTACGAGGCTTTGAAGTAGACGCGGAAGCTCTTTTTCGGCTGGCGATGTGGCCGACGGCTGGCCTGGCCGTGGATGCGCATGCCGCCGTAGGCCGCAAAGCCGGTGCTGCCATCCGGCCTGATCCACTCAAGCGAGATCGGACGCTCCCACTTCGTGCCCAGCGGGTCGGTCGTGTAGGGCTCCTTGGCGTTGGGATTGTAGTAGATGCCCGTCGCAGGGTCCCACAAGTTCGGCAGATCGGTGACGATCGAGAGCGAGGGCAGCGACTTCATTACCGGATCGAATTTGGCGCTGTTGCTGGGATGGCTCAGCACCTCAGGGTCCATCGCGTAATCGGCTGGGTAGCTGCCGTACTCGTCGGCTGCGGCGAAGGTCGAGGGCCAGCCCGGCGGCGGCGTATCCGGCTGATTGCGCACGCTGGCGAGAAAGATATAGGTGTGCGTCACCACCGGCGACTTGATCGAGCTGGACGTATAGGCGACGGCGCGCACCACGGTTGTCGTCGAGATCGCGAGCGGCCCGCCGTAGATCGTGCCGCTGCTGGGGCCGGGCGTGCTGCCGTTGAGCGTGTAGCGTATCGTCGCGCCGGAGGTGCTGCTGCTCAGGACCAATTGAAACGGGCCGCTGTAGAAGCCGCGCCGCGCGCTGAAGGCAGGAGCAGCGACCGCCGACGTTTGCGCTATGGCAAAGTACGGCGCGGCGCTCGACCAGAGCAGGACCAGCACGAGGACGAGAATCGGCGTGAATCTGGCTGCCGCGTGCCGCCTGCGAGCAGCGGACACGGAGACATGAGCTAGCCACGGCGTGGTTAGTGAAGACATATGCCGCTCCTATGTTGACGGGGGGCATCGGTTGGTCGTGCGGACGCACCTGAGATTGCGTATGTGGCGTGTACGCGATCAGTGCGTTGTGTCAGGCAGCGATGTGAGCGCATCGACGGCGATACGCGCGGGCAGGACGACGCTCCTGGTGGGTAGCCAGTCAACCTGCGGCTCGACATAATGCATGAAGTAACTCTTGCGCGCTTGCTGGAACGGGTTGCTGCGCAGATCAGGCCGAACCAGGCTCAGGCCCAGGCAATATTTACTTCCGGAGGCTGGTCGCACTCCCAGATGCCAGAGGAGCTGATCCGCCGTGCCGCGCCCGCGCTCCGATTTCGTCTCGACCAGCACATAGTCGGGTGCCATCTGGCCCTGCCAGCGCTGATCGAGCGCGAAGGCCAGATTGAAATCGCAGGTGATGCGCTCCATGGACGCCTGGGCCATGAGCGTGACGCGCTGGTAGTGCGTGCGCACGGTCGGCAGCAGCGGATGCGAGAAGACCAGGCCATAGTCGGCGCGGAGGCGCTCCCGCAGGAAGTCGGCTGCCGCAGGTGTCACCGTCTGGCACTCCGTCTCGCCATAGCCCATCTTGTACTTGACTGTCTCGCCACGGCCTCCTTTCAGCTTCAGCTCGAAGAAGCACAGGTCGCTGTCCACATAGCGTCGGCTGCGGCACTTGAACCGCTTGCGTCGGCCCTGCACATGCGCCCAGTAACAGTCCAGAGTCGGCGTATCGAAGTACTGCGTGTCGTAGGTGAAGCAGCGCTGCCCGTCGATGTCGAGCACGAGATGGGTCTTGCGCAGCCTGGCGGCAAAGCGCAGGAAGACCGTCCACGGCAGGAAATACTTGTTGTCGGCGCGTCTCTGGAGCGCCGCGCGCCGGTTGATCTCCGCCAGCGAGATCGGATCGAACTGCGCGGTGATCGTCGCCATCTGCTCAGGCACATCATCCTCCCTATCCCGGCAGCATCACCCCTCCGTGGCATAGCGCACGTTGAGCACGGTGATCTCACGCACGTAATCGACGTGGGTAATCGCGTAGTCCAGCACCCGAACATTCAGCCGATGCTCAAGGTCGGCGCGCAGGCTTTGGTCGTTAGGATGAATCCGATCCAGCGTAATCTGCTGCCGTCCGACCCGCCGCAGCAGGCGCGGGTGATCCATGACGTACACGACCAGCACCGCCACGCCGTTCAGCAGCAGCACGAAGATCACGTCGAGTGTGGTGGGCGCGGCCTTGGCGACGCCAAAGGCGTTGACCAGGGCGATCACCAGCACCACAAAGGCGTACGCCAGCTCGGTGTTGCTGAACTCCTCGCTGCGGATGCGAATGATCGAGAGGATCGCGAACAGCCCGAAGCCCACGCCGAGGCCAGTCTCCTCGACCGAGATCACGGTCATCACCAGGAACAGCCCGACGTTGAACGAGGTGTAGGCCATCAGCAGGTCGCGCCGCGAGTGTCGCCGGAAGTAGATCATGAACGCGACGATCGCAATAACCAGCAGGTCGGCGGCGAAATGCAGGAAGAAGCTCACAAGATGAGCGGCGGTGATTCCCATCGGCACCTGTCCTCCTCTGGCGTGAGGGCGAAAGAGCCAACAACCAAGAACAAAGTGAGAATCGAGAACTAAGAACCAAGGAGCACTCAGGACTCGAAGCTCGAAGGCAGGGTCCGGGGCCGTCCCCGGATCATTCCGCTGGCTCCTGCTGATGCAGGAGCGCATGCAGAGTTTTCCCAACATGTCCCTTAAGCCTACATGGGCGTTGACGAATGCACGATGGGCGAGTACGTGGATCGCGCTTGGGAGTGGTGCGGCGGAGGCGCGATCGTAAGGTCGCTAGCGAGAACGCCACGTGAGCGGTTGAGCGTCGCTTAACCAAACGATAACAAGCAATTAACGGAAAGATCATCCTGGGTTAGCTACTACAACGCGATAGCAGAAGAAAAAGTTACGCTGCACGGTTAATTCGGTAGAACTTTAGTAAAGGTACTACCGTAGTACCTAAACCAGACTCCTACGGCGATGAGCCGTTGGATTGGCGTTGCAGAGCCTATGCCACACGCCCCGGATACGGCCTATTACCGCCTCACAGCGCCATGAATCCGGCCAGTGCCAGACAACTTTCCGAAAAGAAATACAAATGTGGGTAAATACGGCGTAACTTTGTCGGATTTGTAGCGTTGTAGTAGTTGCAGCATCCCATCCAAAGTACTACCACGCACCCATTATTCAAGTTTTCTCGTCATCCTAGCAACTACTCAAGTTCTCATCGTCCTGGCAACCCAGATAGCGGTTATGGCCCCCTGACTGCTATCGCGCACCAGCAGATCTTGGGCATTCGAGTCCTGTTAGTGATCCAAAACGTCGGCGATTGCCCCAGCCGTTGTCTTGCGCAAGGAACTGAAGAAGTTTCGTATAACCTTGTGGATTGCGGAAGGAGGACGACTCGATGGCACGGATTCTCATCATTGGCTCTGGTGTCGTCGGCCAGGCCACCGGCAAAGGGTTTGCCAAGAAGGGGCATACCGTCAGCTACGTCGACATCAATCCTCAGACGATTGCCAGGCTGCGCGCCGAGGGCCTGCACGCGATGACCGTCACCGAAGTCGACTGGGATACGGTCGACGTGGTGATGCTGGCGGTTTCCACGCCGAGCGTCGAGGGCAAGATCATTCTCGATTATATCGAGGCGGCGGCGCTGGATGTTGGCCTTGGCCTGGCGAAGACCAGGAACTATATCACCGTGGTCGTGCGCAGCACGGTGCCGCCCACCACCACCGAGCGCCGCATCGCTCCGATCCTGGAGCGCGCCTCCGGCAAGCAGAACGGGATCGACTTTGGCCTGGCGATGAACCCCGAATTCCTGCGCGCCGTCAACAACGAGCAGGACTTTGCCCGTCCGTGGATTACGGTGATCGGCTCGAACGATCGGCGGACGACCGAGATCCTCGACACGCTGTACACGCCCTTCGGCGCGCTGATCGTCCGCTGCACGCCCACCGAGGCGGAAATGATCAAGTATGTCAACAACATTTATAACGCGCTCAAGATCAGCTACTTCAACGAAGTTCACGCTATCTGCCAGCAGCTCGGCATCGACAGCAACATCGTCGGCGCGACCGTGGCCCGCAGCGCGGAGAGCATGTGGAATCCGCTCTACGGCACGCGCGGCGGCGTGCCCTACGGCGGCGCGTGCCTGCCCAAAGACACGGTCGCGTTCATGCAGTTCGTTCAGGAGAACGGCTGGAGCCATCTGCTGCTGGAGGCCGCGATCAAGGTCAATCAGCGTCTCGCGGCACAGGTTCCGGCGGCGGCCTCACCCGACCAGATCGACGATGTGCTGGAGGCCGTGCGCACGCGCGACGAAGCCGCTGCCCGTGGCGAAGAGCTGGTGATCGAGGTCAGCGCCCCACGGCAGGTCGTTTTGTAGCCCGGCGGTTGTGGACGTAGGCTGAGGGATGACCTCCACCTCGGCGCATCTTATGCAAAACCAGGCAAGGACCGCGCGGTGACATGGATTTTTTGAATGCAGTTGTTGCTGCTTTGGCGAACTCGGCGCTGCTGATCCCGATCGGCACGCTGGGTATGGTCCGCTGGGCAATGTGGCTGTTCAAGCGTATTCCGGCGCTTTTTTATCGACCGATCCGCAACGACTACGATACAACTGCGACGATCGTCACGCCGGTATACAAGGAAGATCCCGCGCTCTTTCGCCGGGCGCTCGACTCGTGGCTTGCCAACCAGCCCGATCGGATCATCGCGGTGATCGACATGACCGATACCGTCTGCATCGAGATTGCGCTGAATGAATATCCGCAGATCGACGTGATCCTGATCGATCTTCCGGGCAAGCGTCCGGCGCTGTCGGTGGGCGTGGATGCGACCACGACCGAGCTTGTGGTGCTGGTGGATAGCGATGTGATCTGGGAGCCCGATGTGCTGCGGAAGCTCAAAATGCCCTTTGCCGATCCTGCGATCGGCGGCGTCGGGACGCGGCAAAACATGTATCCCAGCGATGGCGTGCGCGCCACGATCTGGGAGCGCCTGGCCGACATCTATCTCGATATTCGGTACGCCGACGAGGTGCCCGCGACGACGCTGGTGGGCCGCGCGGTGAGCTGTCTTTCGGGCCGGACGGCGGCCTATCGCACCAAGCTGCTCAAAAGCCTGCGCGAGCCGTTCCTGAACGAAACCTTCAACGGACGGCCCTGTATGAGCGGCGATGACAAGCGCTACACCTGCCTGGTCTTGCAGAGCGGGTATCGCACCTGGAATCAGCTCGACGCACAGGTCTACTCGACGTTCAAGCCCGACTTTCAGGGCTTTCGCAAGCAGCGCATCCGCTGGAGCCGCAATAGCTTTCGCAGCGATCTGCGGGCGCTCTGGCAGGGCTGGGTCTGGCGCTATCCCTATCTTGCGATCATGCTGATCGACAAGACCGTTGCGCCGTTCACCCTGCTGGTCGGGCCGGTGATCCTGGCGCTGGCGCTGATCATCGGCAACTGGCAGCTCGCGCTGGCGCTGCTCGCCTGGTGGCTGTGCAGCAGGGCGCTCAAGATCTGGCCGCATCTGCGGCGCAAGCCCGCCGACTGGCTGATTTTACCGTTGTTTCTGGTAATCACCTACTACATGTCACTGATCAAGCTCTACGCACTGTGTACGCTTAACGAGCATAAATGGCTGACGCGCGCGGTCGCTGTCGTCGACGGCAAGGTCGAGCGGATCAGCGAGGCCGCCCAGGAGGGCAAGGCCAGCGCCTAGGCCATCATCCGCCGCATCCAATTGCCGGGAAGATGCACGTCTGCTGCGTCGTCCGTGCTCGGCTGCAACACATTGATAGGACACACATCGGGTTGGCTGCTGCTGGTTGGCTCTGGTGCGTGTGCGCCGACAGGCCGGGGCGGGTGCCCTCCGGGCCAGGGTGTACCCCAAAGATTCCCTGCTCTGACGCAGAATCGCATGAGTGCTTGTCCGCCAAGGGTCTGTGTTTCTGTAATAGCAGCCATCGCAAGGAGAAGACAGTGGTGTACTCGCCATTTCGCCACGGCTGGCGGCGTCGCGCTTGGTCGGCGTTGTCGAGCCTGACATGCATGATCATCGTCGTGCTGCCCGCCAGCAGCGCACCGCTCGTGCCCGCGCAGGTTTCCGCCGCGATCAGCGGCATCGACGAGGATGGCGAGATCGCGCCCGGTCGTGCCGCCGCCTGGGATCGGGTGGACGGCGCTCCGGCGGGCAGCGATACACGTCAGGGCACGCCCGACGGCGAGCAGCGTGTGGCGGCGGCAGGCGACTGTCTGGGCTGGCCGACGCGGCGGGTGCGCTATACCTCCGATGGCGTGATCCATCTTGAGGGCTGCGGCCAGACGTTCACGCTGTCGCATGTGGCGGAGGCGCTGGGCGATACCAGCAAGCTGGAGCTGGTCGATGCGGCCAGGAAGATCTGGTTGCTCAAGGTCAGCCTCAAAGTCGAGGAGGGCGCGACGCTCAACGTGATTGGTGAGGGCGGCGATGTCAACTGGCTGCGGCTGCGCAGCGACGACAGCGGCGCGGTGTGGCTACGCGCCGAGAATGGCACGATTACCATTGAGAATACCCGCGTTACGTCGTGGGATGCCGCGCGCAACACGTTCGATATGGACTACGCGGTCGCGCCTGACGGCTCCGGCGGTCGGGCCTATATTGCCGCGCGCTCGGTGCTGACCAAGGGGCGTCTGACAGCGCCGCCGACAGCCTGCTCGGTTAACGGCGGCACGCGCGAGCCCTACGAGGCGCGCATGAACGTGCTCAACTCCGAGATCGCGTACCTGGGCTACAACGCTCCCGAATCGTATGGCCTGATCTGGAAGGTGTACTACAAGCTCGATCCGAGCGATCCCAGCGACGCGCCGCCCCCGGGCCGTCAGCTCTACGCGATGGTCGATATCTTCGGCAACGGCAGCGGCAGCACGTTCCGGCACAACTACTTTGGCGCGTACACCTATGGCGGCTACTGCATGAACTGGACGGGCAACCTCTTCGAGGGCAACATCCAGTACGGCCTCGATCCGCACGACGACTCCGACTCGCTGCTGATATCGAATAACCGCTTCTTCGATAACGGCAACCACGGCGTGATCTGCTCGATCTATTGCAGCAACATCGTGATCACGAACAATGAGGTGCTGCGCAACCGGCACGGGATCATGATTCACCGCCGCGTCGATCAGGCGCGGATCGAGAACAATATCAGCGCCGACAACCGCGAGGCCGGCATCGCGATCTTCGACTCGCATAGCTCGATCGTGCGCAATAACGTCGTGCGCAACAACGGGACCGCCGCCGTGCGGCTGAGCGTGGGCGCGTCGGGCAACCTGATCGAGGACAACACGCTGATCGGGCTATCCGCCAGCGGCACCGGCCACGGCTATGTCGTCTACACGTACCAGGGCTCCGATCTGCCGACCGAGCCGGGCGATGGTCGTCCCAAGAACAATATCTTCCGCAACAACCAGATGACCGGCTACAAAACGCCGGTGCTGAAAATCGACGATGCCTCCAGCAATCTGTTCGACTCGAACGCGGTAAGCGGTCCCAACACCGGCTTTGAGTTCGAGTATGGCGTGGGCAACATCGCGGCGAATACCATGTTCAGCGCGTCGCTGCTGACGCACGTTAACACCATCGGCCTGCCGTCGCTCGCGGCATCGACGATCGTGCGTGACGGCGAGGTCGGCAAGACGATCACCATCAACCACGACCGGTACAGCACGACGCGGCTGGAGGATACGCGGCATCGGATCTGGTCGCTGCCTGAGACGGGTCTGCGCACCGACGCGGGCAAGGGCGCCTCCACGCTGACGCTGAACACCGACAACTCCGGCACCAGCGAGCTGATCACGACGCTCGATCTGGCGGTGATGCCGGGTGCGGGCACGATCTCGGTCGCGCCGACGATGTGGCAGAACGCCGCTCCCTTCGGCAAAAGCTGGACGGAGACATCCGGCACGACGGGCGGCGCGGTTGCGCATAGCGTCGGGAATCTCCAGACCGGCCAGTGCTTCACTGTTACGGCGAATAGCGCGGTGCTTGGCACGTTTACCGCCAACGACAGCGGACGAATCAACTTTTCGTACAGCGGCGGCTACGGCAGCCCGATCACGTTTGGCGTTGCCAAGGGGAGCAACTGTCCCAGCCAGCCGCAACTGAAGCATTTCTACCTGCCGGTCGTGCGGCCTTAGCATCCTTTGGGCGCAGAACAGAGCATACCGGGCCGAGCGCCGCGACGCCGGGGTCGTACACACTGGGCGTGGTGCTGGCCTCACTCAGAAACGTAGAATGTGGAACGTGAATGCAATCAACATCCGACCATGCGCCAATTAAGCTGTACGAGCGTCCCGCCGTCGATCGCGTCTCGAAGCTGGGCCGCGCGGTCACGCTCGTCAGCTTTGCGACGATCGGCGGGCTGCTGTGCCTGATGTTTTTCCAGGTAGGCTCAGTCAGCACCAATAAGTTCTTCGTCGCTCGCGCCGACCGCCAGTATCAGGCACAGTCGTTCGAGGCCGCGATCGGCAGCTACGGCTGGGCACTGCGCTTCAATCGCAACGACGCGCACTCGCTCTTGAATCGCGGGTATGCGCTCCAGAAGCTCAACCGGCACGCGCGCGCGCTGCCGGACTTCTCCAGCTACATCGCGCTCAATCCACAGGATGTGTCGGGCTATCTGGCGCGCGGCCTGAGCTACCTGCGGCTGGGACAGCCCGGCAGCGCGATAGGCGATCTCAACGCCGCGCTGGCCCTCGATCCGAACAATGTTGCGGCGCTGGTGGCGCGGGCCGACTCGTCGGCCCAGCTTGGCGCGTGGCAGGCGGCGGTCGACGATCTCACTGCGCTGCTGCGGCTACAGCCGGATCAGCCGAGCTACCTGCTGGATCGGGCGCGCTACTACAAAAATCTTAACTCGCACCAGCGGGCGCGCGCCGATCTCGATCGCCTGCTGGCCTTGCAGCCGGATAACGTCGGCGGGCTGCTGCTGCGCAGCGATGTGCGCAGGCGGGCGAGCGACGCCGATGGCGCGCTGGCGGATCTCAGCCGGGCGGTCGAACTTCAGCCGCAGAGCGCGCATCTCGTAGCCCAGCGCGGCAGCGAGTACGAGCAGCGCGGCGCGACCGATCAGGCGATCGCCGATTATGTGCGCGCCGTCGCGCTCAACCCCGCCCTGGATTGGGTCCATCTTCGGCTGAGCGTGCTGTACGACCGGCGCAAGGAGTACGACAAAGCCGACGCAAGCCTATCCAGCGTGATCGGGCGCAACCCCGACGACAGCGCCGCCTACTTTCGCCGGGCAAAGGTGCGGCTCAATGCGCGGCAGTACGCTGCGGCGCTCGCCGATCTGCACGAGGTCCAGCGGCGAGATCCCCGTTCGGCGGCAGTGTATCTGGCGCAAGCCGACGTGTACGCGGCCAGTCAGCAGGTCGAGGAATCCATCGCCGCGCTGAACACCGCTATCGGGCTCGATCGGCAGAATGCGTATGCCTATCTGGCGCGGGCGCGGGCGCAGCACAGGCTGGGCCGCGCCGAGGCCGCGCTGCGCGACCTCGACCAGGCGCTACGTCTGGAGGCCGATAACCAGGCGGCGCTGGCCGAGCGCGCCGAGCTGCTGATGCAGCGACGAGCCTACGCGGCGGCAATCGACGATTATGCCCGGCTGATCGAGCTGCGCCCCGACGACAAGACAGCCTATATCGCGCGCGGTCGGGCCTTCCGCGCGATGGATGACCTGGAAAACGCCGAGCGTGACTTCAGGCAGGCGACGGTCGTCGCGCCGGATGCGGATGACGGCTATATCGAGCTGGGGCTGCTGGCGGCGATCCAGAACAATACCGATCTGGCGCTTCAGCACTTCGATGCGGCGCTGGCGCTCGGCACCGACAATCCGCGCGTCTTTGCGGCCCGTGGCCGGATCTACGCCGAGCAGGGCACGATCGCAGAAAGCCTTGCCGATCTGGATCGTGCCCTCGCGCTGCGGCCCGACGATGTTGCCACGCTGCTGGTGCGTGGCCGTATCTACGAGGATCAGGGACAGCCCGACGCTGCGCTCCGCGACTTCGATCGGGCGCTGACGGTCGAGCCGACGAATGTGCAGGCGCTGCTCACACGGGGCCGCTTCTACGAGCTATACGCCCGGACCGATCAGGCGCTCGCGGACATCGACGCGGTGGTGAAGCTCCAGCCGGATAACGCGAGCGCGCTCTCGATGCGGGCGCGGCTGCTCCAGCACCAGGGCGCGTTTGCCGAGGCGCAGGCCGATCTTGAGCGCGTCAGGACGCTCCAGCCGGACGATACGCGCGTGATCCTGCGACAGGCGGCCTTGCTCGAAGCGCAGGGCAAAGCCGAAGAGGCGCTGGCGCTGATCCGCGAGGCGCTCAGCACGGGCGCGGCACCCGCCGAGCTGTATCTGTATGCCGGGAAAGTGCGCTACAGCCTGGGACAGTACCGCCGGGCGGTCGCCAACTTCCGCGCGGTGCTGGAGGCAGATCCGGCCAACGGAGCGGCGTATCAGGGCGTCGGGCTGGCCGAGCGCAAGCTGGGCAATAACCGGGCGGCGATCGTCGCGTTCAGGAGCTATCTGCGCCTGGTGCCCGACGCGGCGGATCGCGGCGAGATCGTGGCGTGGCTGAGCAAGCACGGCGGGTAGCTGGAAGCGGCGCTCTGGCGCTGCCTTCGACGGGAGCAAGATGCTTGATCGACGGAGCCAGTCCTATCGTGATACCGCCGGGCGCATGCGCCGGGTCGGCCTGGTGTGGCTGGCGGGCCTTGTGCTCGTCGGCTGCGGCTCCGTGGCGCGCCTACAGACGGCCTCGCCGCCGCCAGTCTCGTCCATGACAACGCCGTCTGCCGCGCCATCGACCAGCAGCGCTGAGCGGCCATGCGCGGATCGGCGCGACCGTGCGCCAGCGGCATCGGCGGCGCAGGAGGCGACAGCGGTGGATGTGCGCTACGACGACGATTCCAACACGATCACGCTGCGCGGCGGCGAGTGGGTCACGCTCACGGCGATCAGCCGGGCCGTGGCCCAGCCTCAGGCGGTGCGCGAGTCGACGCCGGGCGAGTGGCTGCTGTCGGCCAATCTGGTGGTCGAGCGCAGCGCGGCCCTACGCATCGCCGCGCCGGAGGTCCGGCGGCTGAAGCTGCGCAGCGATGACGAGGGCTTTATCGCGATCAAAGTGCTCGGCGGGCGGCTGGAGATCGTCGGGACGTGCGTGACCTCGTGGGATAGCGCGCGCAACACCTACGATCAGCACCATGCCAACGGACGCAGCTTCGTGCTGGCTCGTGACGGCGCGCGCATGGACATTCGCGGTGCTGAGCTAAGCTACCTCGGCTACGACGCGGATCAGTCGTACGGGGTGGCGTGGCGGCTTGCGGGCACCACCGGCGAGCTGATCGACAGCTATCTCGGCTACAACTTTTATGGACTGTACACCTACGAGGCGTCGGATCTGGTGATTCGCGGCAACGAGGTCCATCACAGCGTGCGCTACGGCATCGATCCGCACACGCGCTCGAACCGGCTGCTGATCGAGCGCAACGTGTCGCATCATAACGGCAAGCACGGCATCATCCTCGCCGAAACATGCGATGACAACATCATCCGCAATAACACGGTCTACGCCAATGCGCTGCACGGCATCGTGATCTACCAGCGCTCGAACAATAACCTCGTGGAGGGCAATACGAGCTACGCCAACGGGCAGCAGGGGATCAACGTCAACGACTCCACGCGCACCACGATCCGCGACAACACGGTCTACGACAACGCCGAGGTCGGCATCGGCGTGGGCCAGGATGCGACCGATACGCTGGTGGAGGCCAATCGTGTCCACGATAACCGCGAGGATGGGATCTTCCTCTACAGTGGCGCGACGAAGACCCTGCTCCAGGGCAACACGGTCAGCCACAACGCGCGCTATGGCATCTATGTCAAGAGCGCAGGCAATCAGATCGGCGGCGGCAATCAGATCTTTGGCAATACCGTCGGGGTCTATCTCAACGCCGACCCCGCTCCCGACGTTTCGCGAGAAGCCAACCGGATCTACGACAATCGCGAGGCTGACGTGCGCAGCGACGCGAACTAGTCGGACGGAGAACAAAGAACAAAACGAAGGAACAAGCGGACAAAGGAACAACCGGATAGCCAGGAACCGGAAACTCGAAACAAGGAGGACAGAATCGAGCGGGTGAGGTGCTGTCAGCGGTGTAGAGGAAACGTCGGACTCAGCCAGCGCCAGCGGGCTGGGGTAGGAAGTAGTGGAGGAACGGCGCGGTTCATCCCGCATCAGGCCGACTTCTCACAGCAGTACGCCTGTAGGCGCTCAGTCTCATGGCACGAAGAGGGATACGAGGTTTAACATGAAACATTATCCCATGCTTACTGGCTTCTTAGCCGTTCTGCTCGCAATCGGGAGCTTTGGAGGCACGTCCCCCACGTACGCCGCCACGACGTTTACTGTTAACAGCACCGCCGACGCCGCAGATGCGAGCGCTGGCAACGGCGTGTGCGAAACTGCGCCCGGCAATGGTGTCTGTACGCTGCGCGCCGCGATTCTGGAGGCGAACACGCTCGCCGGAGCCGACACCGTGATCCTGCCCGCAGGAACATACGCCTTAAGCCTGACGGCCAGCGGCGACATCGACATCCTGCAAGACCTGGCGCTGATCGGCGCGGGCGCGAACAACACCTTTATCGAGGCGGCACCAGGCTTCCAAGACCGGCTGCTGGATGTGGGCGACATCAATCGAGGACTGATCGATCTCACCGTGACGATTACCGGCGTGACGATCAGACGAGGCACGTCCAAAGGCAGCGGCGGCGGTATTGCCAACGACTCCACGCTGACGATCAACGACAGCATGATCACCGGCAACACCGCCCGCTTCACCAGCACGGCAACCGGCGGCGACGGCGGCGGGATCTACAATACGCGCGTGCTGCGCATGAACAACAGCACGATCAGCGACAACGTGGCCGACGACGATGGCGGCGGCATTAACAATGTCGGTATTATGATCCTGCACAACGTGACCATCAGCGGCAACCGCTCAGGCGGCGATGGCGGTGGGATGCAAAGCACCAACAGCACCACGACCGAATCCAACACGGTCATCACCAGCAGCACGATCGCCAGTAATTGGGCGGGCGGCAATGGCGGCAACATTCGCAACGGCAATATCTTCAGGATGAAGAATACGCTGATCGGGCCAAGCTCGTCCGCCAATGGCCGTAACTGTAGCAGCACCAGCGTCAGCCCAATCACATCCGATGGGCATAACCTCGAAAGCAACGGCAATACCTGCAACCTCAAAACCGCGTTCGGCGACCTGATCAATGTCGATGCCGGGCTTAGCCCGCTCTATCCCAACGGCGGCCCAACCGAGACACATGCGCTGTCGATGAACAGTCCCGCGATCGATAAGGGCGATCCCAGCGGCTGCACCGCGACCGACCAGCGCGGCGTGGCTCGTCCGCAGGATGGCGATCGGAACGGCACGGCGATCTGTGATATTGGCGCGTATGAGCACATTCCGCGCGTGCTGCCGCCGCTCACGGAGAAGTTCTACCTCCCGATAAGCACGCGGTAGCATCGCTGGCTGCGGTGCGCGTATGAGCCGGGGGAGCGGGCATGGTGCTCTCTCCCCTTGTCCAATCCCGGCCCGGCGGCGATCGGCGCTGCGGCACCAAACGGCTCGGAGCATGGTACACTCTGGCGCAGCATGCTGCGGACTGTTCTTGAAATGTCGCCGCGTATCGCCCGGCGGTGGAACGTTCGTGTCTGTACGAGTGAAAGGAGTAGGGCGAGCCTGGCTTCGTGATCGGGGCGATGCAGGCTCGTCGTAGAAGGATGTCGAGTATTCCACCACTGATGCTTGAGCGTCGGCTCGATAGCCGAATCTGGGGCGGCGACACCCTTGGGCCGTGGCTTGGCCTGCGCGACGCGCCGCCAAAGCTGGCCGAGTCGTGGCAGGTGTACGAGCATAACCGCATTGCCGACGGGCCGTTGGCCGGGCAGACTCTCGCCGAAGTGGTCACGCAGCACGGCGCGGCGCTCGTCGGCACGCGCAGCTTCGAGCGCTACGGCGCTGAGTTTCCGCTGCTGGCAAAGTTCATCGACGCCGCCGACAATCTATCGGTCCAGGTCCATCCCGACGACGAGTACGCGCACCGGGTGGAGGCCGCCACCGGCTTTCACGGCAAGACCGAGGCCTGGTATATCCTGCGAGCCACGCCCGGCGCTGAGGTGATCCACGGCCTTGTGCAGCCCACCGATCGCGCCACGTTCGCCGGTGCCGTGCGCGAGGGCACGCTGCTCGATCTGCTGCGGCGCGTGCCGGTCGCGGCGGGCGCGACGATTTTCGTCCCTGCGGGCACGGTCCACGCGATCAACGCGGGCATCATGCTCTTTGAGATCCAGCAGAAGTCGGACCTGACCTACCGCGTGTACGACTACGACCGCCGCGACGATCAGGGACGGCCTCGCGAGCTGCATCTTGAGCGGGCGCTGGATGTGATCGAGTATGGCGCGCCGCCGCCGGACGTGACGCCGCAACCGCTTGGCGAAGGCCGTACGCTGCTGGTAGCGTGCGCCTACTTTACGATGGAGCGCTGGGAGCTTGCGGCGGCGACGCAGGCCGCTACGGAGCCGACGAGCTTTGAGATCCTGACGGTGATCGAAGGGCAGGCTGATCTGGCCTGGGCCGATGGCACCCGCCGCTTACGGCTCGGCGAGTCGATCGTGCTGCCCGCCAGCCTGGGCGCGTACCGCGTGCAGCCCGATCCTGCCGTCACGATCCTGCGCTGCTACGTCTGAGGCGCTGACGGGGTAGAAGTTGAACCGGATCGTCGCAGCCCGTCCGTCGCTGCCAGTCTCGAAGTCGGAGGGCACCGCTGCCTGCGCCCAGCCCTCGCGTCCGTCGGGCAGCCGCACGCGGTACCACAGCCGATAGCTGTCCGCGCCGGTCGCCTGCGGTGCTTCGGGTCCGGCCCGCACCGCAAGCAGCGCGAATCGCTCGCCGGGTTGTAGCGCAACATCAGCGATCGGCTGCTGCGGCGTGGCGTCCTCGGCAAGCTGTGCCCACAGCGTGACGCCTGGTGAGGCAGGCGGCGTGGCGACGACGACCTCGCCCAGCGCACCAGCCGGTTCCGCAGGAAAGGCGCGGCGGGCGATCACGTGGGTCGGATTGCGCCAGCCCTGGGCATTCGGCAGATCGGGCGCGGCGATCGGCCAGTAGCCGGGGCCGGGCGGGCACTGCGGGCCGCAGCGAAAGCCGTAGCGCGGACGATCCCCGTTGATCCCGGCGCTGGTCAGAAAGGTGCGGATCTCGAAGTGCAGGTGGTTGGGCACATCGTCGGAGCGCCGCAGCACGGTGCCTAGCCGCGCGCCGCGTATGACGTGCTGGCCCTGCTCAATGGCGAGTGCCGGATCGAGGTGGCCGTACATCGAGAAGCGATCGTCGGCGTGTTTGACGATCACCACGCGACCGGGATAGTTCGACCCGGCATACACGACATCGCCGTCGGCGACCGCATAGACCGTCGCGCCTGCGGTATCGCCCTCGACGGCATACCAGTCCTCGCCCGTATGCCAGTAGCCGGGGTTGTACCACGTATTTTCGACGTTATAGCCGTGCCGAATAAAGAACCCATCGCCCGGCGCGTGGCCCGGCTGTCCGATCGGGTAGCTCCACTGAGCGGCAATGGTCGGCGTGATCGTAGCGGTTGGAGCGGGCGGCGCGGGCGTGGCTGTCGCCGATGGCGCTGCGGTGGGCGATAGCGTCGGCGCGGGCGTGGCTGTTGCCGATGGCGCTGCGGTGGACGATAGCGTCGGTGCGGGAGTGGCGCTCGCCGCAGGCGCGGAAGCCCGCTCCTCGCGCCCGGATGCCGCCGCGCATGCCACCAGCGCCAGCCCGATCAGCAGTAAGCAGAGCGATCTGCCTATCACACGCGCCTCCCTCGTCCTCTGCACCATTGTACTACGCCGGGCTGCCTATCAGCGACGTGACAGCACGGCCTCATGCGGAATTCAGTGATTTGCTTGGCAGGCTGTGTAAAATCATAGGCATCACCCTCACATCCCACAATAGCCTACCGCGACAATGGATACGCCTACACAATTGCCGAAAGGAGGTGCGGCGCTACCCACGTTCCCCTGACGACAAGCCTGACCTGCTACCTGTACGGCGTTCTCGTAACGTCGTGTCGTACACCGCTCTGCGCTTCGCGGCGCTCTTGGAAGGAGGCTCTCGATGGCTCAGGTGCATCACAATCGGCTGCTCCAGGCGATCATCCTGCTCGTCGGTATGCTCGTGATCGGTATGGCGCTCGCCGTCGCACCAACCGGCGCACAAGAACCCTTTACAATCGACGTTACGATCACCGATGCGACCGTCAACTCGCAGACGGGCCAGGTGACGATCCAGGGAACCGTGACCTGCTCCGAAGCATCCTCGTACTACGTCTCGCTGAGGGCCACCCAATATCTTGGGCGCACCAGCACGATCAATGGATACGGCAGCACCAGCGGTACATGCCCCGGCCCGCAGGGCACCACGTTCACGATCTCGCTGTATGGCACGAATGGTCGCTTTGCTCCAGGCCACGTGCTGATCGAGGCGTTTGCCTCCGGCTGCGCGGGCAGTTCCTACCCATCGCCCTATCCTCCGTACCCCACGTGCGACACCGATCAGGAAACCCTCACGACCCGCCTGCGACCATCGCGGTAACGCGCAAGCCGCGCTCGACTATATTGGCACGAGGCCGGGGAATCGCTCCCCGGCATCGTGATTCGTTCTGGACGCGGTGCGCACGCCGGGAATACCCGCAGCGGTGGGGCCGTCCGTCTACGGCGCGGGCGCGTAGGCGGGCTCCGTCTCGCTAGCCGCTCCGCTTGTCAGCCTGACCGGGTCGGAGCCGTCGGCCTGCATCGTGAACAGATCGAACGTCGCCGTCTCGTTACGCGCCGAGGCGAACACGATGCGCGTGCCATCCGCCGACCAGTCCGGCAGCCGTCCGCCGGTCGCGTCGTCCGTGAGCCGCTGCTGGCCGCTGCCGTCGGCGTTGACTACATAAAGGTCGCCGCCAGCGATGTCGCCGTCGACGATCCCGCCGCCGTCGAAGTACTCGAACACGATGCGTGTGCCGTCGGGTGCGTACGCAGGCGCAGTGTTGCGCGCGAGATCGTTGGTCAGCCGCGTCACCTCGGAGCCGTCAGCCCGCATCACATACAGATCGTTGGCGGCAGCCTTATCGGCGGGCGTGTCCCGATACGATGCGAACACGATCCGTGTGCCGTCCGGCGACCAGTCGGGATCGTAGTCGCGCTCTGGGTGCTGCGTCAGGTTGCGCGGCTGCGATCCATCCGCCTGCATCACGAAGATGTCGGGGTTGCCGTCGCGGTCCGAGACAAACGCGATCTGCGTCCCATCCGGCGACCAGACCGGATTCGTGTCGATTCCAGAATCGGTCGTCAGGCGCACCTGCTGGCTACCGTCGGCCTGCATCACATAGATCTCAGGATCGCCGTCGCGAGCAGACATAAAGGCGATGCGCGTGCCATCGGGCGACCATGCCGGGCTGGCGTCTGCGGCGGCGGCGTCGGTGAGCCTGATCTCGCCTGAGCCGTCCACATTCAGCACATAGATCTCCTGGTTGCCGTCGCGATCCGAGACAAAGGCGATCCGACCGGCGCTGCTGATCCTGCCACCATCCGCTGATCCCGCAGCTACCGTCGACGTTGCCGCTGGCGAGACGATGGGGCTAGGCTCAGCCAATGCGGGCGCGGTCGTCTGCGGGATGATAGACGGCTGAGCCGAGGGCAGACTGGCCGCGCCACAGGCGTTGAGCAGCAGCAGGGCCAGACCTGCCGCCGCGATATGTTTGGTGCGAGACATAGATCGTTTCCTTAACAAGCATCAGAATGGAGCTCCAGCAAGGCTGTGCCGGGCTATGCTACGGCCCATCCGCCGCTCGATCATCCGCCTTTTGCAGCATCTCGGCGTGGTCAAAAGCCGGAGCACACCTCCGGATCGATGGATCGGCACGGCGCGGCTGTGGGATGCATCTGTGGTACCATGCTACCGCTTCGATGGACGGATCGGCTGTAGTAATAAAAGTTTAACCAAAGTATCTTGCGGCTGTAGCCCGGCCATGGCACCATCTAGACACACGACAGCGTTGTCAGCAAGCGAGATCGGGAGCGCTGACGCTGCCATGAGCGACTGTCGGATACGATCGACCGCGTACCATGTGTACGGCAAGGAGCCTCGATGCGACTGAAGGTTGGTACCAAATTTGCCAGCATGAGCGTGCTGGGACTATGCCTGATGCTGATCGCCATCGCGCTTGGCATGCTGGAGCTAGAGCGACTCAGCTATAACTCGCTGCGGCTGGCCGGGAGCGCCGAGGCGAGCCAACACGCCTCCGCTCTCCAATCCAATCTCCAGGAACTCTACAGCGGCCTCGATTCAGCCACAGGCCAGCACTACCTTGACTGGCTCGACAAGCCATTGCAGATCCGGCTCAGCAATGTGTCGCATAGTGTGACGCAGCTCTCGCGTGTGCTGGATGAGCGCGGCGCGCATCAGCGCGTCCGTGAGCTGACCGAGATTCATGCCACGCTGACCAGTGAAGTCGATCGGCTGGTTGAGCTGGCGCGAGATAGGCAGTGGAACGCAGCCAGCCTGCGCTTCGTGAACTATATCAGCCCGATCAAGGCGAACTTCGAGGCGCAGACGGCGCTGGTCGAGCAGGAGTTGCAGCGCGACATGGAGGCCGTCACCAGCGTTGTGCTCCGAACACGGAGCAGCTACCGGCGCATGGTGCTGATCGAGACGCTCCTGGCGCTGGCGCTGCTGTCGCTGGTAAGCTGGCTGCTCTGGCGCAATCTGGTGGAGCCGATTCGCGGCCTGACGCAGAGCGCGATGCTGCTGGCAGGCGGCAACCTCGACGCGCGATCGAACATCGGCAAGCGCGGGGACGAGATCGGCGCGCTCGCGGCAACCTTCGATAGCATGGCGGAGCAGCTGGCGGCGTCGCACCGCAGCCTGGAGGAGAAGGTCGAGCAGCGCACGGCGGAGATCGAGGCCCAGCGGGCCGCGCTCCAGCACCTCCTCACCGATCTGCAAGCCACCACCGCCGAGCGCGAGGAGCTGCTGACGGCCCTGGCGCAGCTTCAAAATCCGGTCATTCCGGTGATCGAGGGCGTGGTCGTCGCGCCGATCGTGGGCCACCTGACCGATTGCCGCTTCGACCGATTGCAGCAAAGTCTGCTTGACACGGTTGTCGCCACGCAGGCGCGGGTGGCGCTGCTGGACATCACGGGCGTCGCGCGGCTGGACGAGGCGAGCGCCGCGCGGCTGCTCGGCATTGGTCAGGCGCTCCGGCTGCTGGGCGCGACCGCGATCCTGGTGGGTATTCGTCCTGAGGTGGCG